>CAMPJV010000288.1 GCA_946886975.1 uncultured Taibaiella sp.
CAGCCGGTTTATCAAAGCCCAGCGCTCTTCTGCTGATCGTGCTACTGTAGGTTGTGAATTGCTTCACAGTATTAGATTTAAAAAAGCGCTTCCCATTATATGTACCGCCGTTAAGCAACATCTGAAAGATCGCAGCGGCATCCTCTGCCTGAGCAAATAAGCCCGCATGGCCCGCAACACCGCCGAATAGTGCAGCCCCGGGATCATGAACATAGCCTCTCACCACCTGCCTGCGAAACTCAATATCATTCTCCGTAGGCGGAATATCTGACAATGGGAACTTTGCAAGGGGATTATACGTGATACGCTTTAAGCCCATTGGCTTATAGAACTGCTCCTCAACGTACAAGTTCAGAGGCTTCTTTGTAATCTCTTCAACCACTGCGGCAAGAAAGTAGTAGTCTAGATCGCTGTATACGTATCGGCTCCTGCTACTCAGAGGGCTTTCCAATATCCTTTTCCACACAGTGTCCGGGTAGTCATTTCTAAGGTACAGGTCCTTTGCTACAGGAATGCTGAAAACCTTGCTACGTAGCCTACTATAAAGTTCCTCACTAGGGTAGCCCGTTGAGTCAATAGTCTCTCTATAGAAGGGTATCCATGCCTTTAAGCCGGCCTGATGGAGCAGAAGGTCTCTCAGTAGCAGGCCAGATTTATCCGACCCCCTAGTCCCGCTAAGATAATCTCCCAAAGTCTTATTCAGGTTAATCTTACCCTGTTCCGTTAGCCGCATTATTGCAAGAGTAGTTGCCAACACTTTAGTCATTGAGGCTACATCATACATTGTAAACAGTTCCACTCCTTTTTGCTTTGTGTAGTCATAGTACCCAAATGCTTCATCATAAAAAACCTTACCGTTCTTAGACGCGAGTATCCTGCAACCGGGAAAAGCCTTGTTCACGATGCATTTCTGAATGAACATGTTAAGCTTATCCAAAGCCTCTGGTCTTATGACACCAGCTTCTTTCACAAACATTACCTTTTGAAGCCTATCTGTCCTTGATTCGGTAGTGATCAGTTCTGCACTTGCAGGCTTCTCAACTGTTGGAGCAGCTACCAGGCGAGGGCAGGAAGTAACTGGAAGCTGACCGGAAGCGGCTACCTGTCGCAAAAGCACCCTGGACATGGCGGACTCCGCTATACTATCATCTTCATACGCAACTAGCACTGAGCCAGCATTACAGAAGTTCTTCATTAGATATGCATTACCCATGAGCACATAAATAACCTTTTTGTTGTTCTCAAGGTCACGGAGGAAATCGACTTGAAGGGCGTCAAGACCATAATTGCCGCCTGAAGGGTAGAAGGCCATGTTGTGAATTGCCACTATGGTCACGTCGTTTGTCTCCATCCCCTGCTTCGCTCTTATGTAGTCACCTGTATTACTTCCCCTCGGCAGCCAGTTAAATCTCAGCCTGGGAAGAGCGTTACGGAGCTTGCTGTGCAATACGCTTTGCGTTGCATTGACCCCTATATATCCAACCCTGGCATCGCCACCCTTGATCTTTCCGAGAAGATTATTCTTGTCGTTCACAAGGGTGATCGCCTTAGTGACCGTCTGTTCACGTAGAATATCAACATACCTGTTAAGATCAGCTACGATGTTTACCGGATCAACGGGCCTGAAGTCATTGAGGCCCGCTTCGTACTTCGCTGCAAGTATCTTCTTTACACTCCCGGCCAGCTGCGTCTCGCTGACTGTGCCGTTGTGGATTGCGGCCTTGATCCTTTCAATTGCAACGGGTACATTCTGGGAAAAGAGCAGCACGTCATTCCCGGCTGCAAATGCCTTTACATCGACCTCGCCCGGCTCAAAGTACTTAGCTACTCCCTGCATGTTCAAAGCATCAGTAAATACCAGCCCGTTAAATCCCATCTGGTTCTTCAGCACTGTGGTAATCGTGTTCCTGGATAACGTGGTTGGGATATGCTTACCCGTACCCAAAGCCGGGACTTCGAGGTGTGCAACCATTACACTTTGAACGCCTGCATTGATTAGCCTTCTGAAGGGATACAGCTCCAGCGTGTCCAACTGTGCCATCGATTTCGCTATTACCGGCAAATCGCTGTGGGAATCAGTTTCCGTATCACCGTGGCCAGGAAAATGTTTGGCACAAGCCATTACACCATTATTCTGCAAGCCATTCATGTAAGCGATGCCGAGTTTAGCCACCAGCCTTTTATCCTCACCAAAGGATCGGGCGTTGATAATTGGGTTATTAGGATTGTTATTTACGTCCACGACCGGGGCGAAATCTATATGTACACCGAGCCTCTTACACTGCTCCGCGATTGCCGAGCCTATCCGGTAGACTAATGCCGAGTCTGCTGTTGCGCCAAGCATCATCTGACGAGGAAAATCCCTGACACCTTTAAGCCTCATACCCAAACCCCATTCCGCATCCATGCCAATAAGCAGCGGCACCTTTGCTATTTGCTGGTATTTGTTCGTCTGATTGGCCTGACTCACCGGGTCACCCTGCATAAAGATTAGTCCCCCAACCTGCCGCTTTTTCACAAGCTCTGTAATAGCTGGTTCATTATAGTCCTTCCCTCCGGAGTAGGCAGCGACCATAAATAATTGTCCGATCCTTTCTTCTAAGCTGAGCTTGTTATAAACACTATCTACCCACCTGTCTCTGGCGGGTTCCGGCACGGTTGCATTTGACCCCACCTGCGCAAAAGATACCGTTTGAAATATTGTATATATTGCACATAGTATTGTCCATGATCCTCCTTTAGCCATCTAACAAAAATAAAAGAAAGGCTGTTAAGGCGTCAATAAAATAGCAAACCGCAATATCTTGAAAGAAACTGCGGTTTTATTGACCCACTATATGCACTGTATCACTAAAAACAAGATGTTATTCAGTACGAAGACAAAAATATCTTGGATTCAATAGACAAAAAATGACGTACATCATCTTTTGGCATGACATCACTCCTCTGAATTCTCTGATATATCAAACCGCTGGGCATTAAAGCGTTCCATAAAAAGGAGGCGGTTAAGCCGTAACTTTACGGAAATTGTACCAAGGACAGTGGGAGACGTAATCCAGCTACTATCAGACCATATAGCCAACCAGATCGCCGCAGGTGAGGTCATACAAAGGCCGGCATCAGCAGTTAAAGAACTATTAGAGAACGCTATCGATGCAGGCGCTACTGAGATACAACTGGTCATTAAGGACGCAGGAAAGGAATTGATCCAGGTGATAGATAATGGCAGTGGTATGAGTCCCACTGATGCGCGCATGAGCTTCGAGCGCCATGCAACTTCAAAAATCAAGAGCATAGATGATCTTTTCAGAATACGTACCATGGGATTCCGAGGTGAGGCTCTTGCCTCTGTTGCAGCTGTGGCCCAGGTCGAACTCAAAACCTGTAAGCAGGACCATGAAGTTGGCTCCCGCCTATGTATCGAGGGTACGGAGGTAAAGCTGCAGGAGCCATGCGCTACTCCCGCTGGTACTAACCTGATGGTTAAAAACCTGTTCTTCAATGTGCCCGCACGTCGCCACTTCCTGAAAAGCAACAGTACGGAGTTCAGGCATATCGTAGATGAATTTACACGAGTAGCACTTGCTTATCCAAGAATCTCTTTCCAGCTATGGCATAACGGGGCAGAGCAATTTCACCTTGAAACAGGGAACCTTAAAACACGTATTGTAGGCTTGCTGGGAGGGTCATATGAAAAGA
>CAMPJV010000289.1 GCA_946886975.1 uncultured Taibaiella sp.
ACATAGGATTGCATGTAAAGTCTTAGTCCATCATCCGTAGGTTCCGATACATTCAAGTACAGGCGCTCTTTTTAGAGCGCCTGTTTTTTGGGCTGTTGTCCGGACCATAGCTTTGGGGTGTTAGAGGGCTCCCACAAACCTGGCACCTTATAGAGGTATTTTTAGTCTCTCTTCCCGGACTCTCATGTCAACAATCACCTGTTTGATGGATGCAAGATGTGAGAGGAATACAAGCGGAACAATACAACAGGGCAGCCACACAAAGGGAAAGTGCAGAACAGCAATGTTTGGCTGCTCGAAGGCGAGTTGCTGGAAAGGAAATGGGGCTGCGAAGATTGCATGGCCCACGATGTTTATAAGGAAGCCCAGACAAACAATGTTCCATATCAGCATAATCTTTGAATTCAGCCGCTTCCTTGCGAAGCCGAAGTAGTAAACCAGTGGCGCGGATAGCCCGGAGAAAATATCCGGGTTTGTGCCGCTGAAAGTCATCAGTTCCGGGACGGCTTTGCTGAGGAACAACCAATACAGGACGATCTCAACGGGAATTCTGACGATGTGCAGAAGGGTAAGATACCGAAGGTCGAGCCTGTTAAGGTGACGCCTCCCTGCCGGACTGAAGAAAAGAGACAGGACAAATATCACTGGAGGCAGTACGCAAAGAGCAAACCGTGGGGGAGTATCCCTGGTGACTTCATAAAACCCAGACAGCGCTAAAGCCGCATTGAGCGCCAGCCAAAGCAACGTGACAAAAAGAAATAGCTTTGAGTGATGTGCAGCTTTATAAAAGACGAATACTGAGAAGAATGTTGTAAGGACAAAAATGATGTGGACGTAGAGAGGAATGCTTTCCATTTTGGGTGTGATTTTAGACGACTCTGCAAAGGAAAGCCGCAGAATACTTTTCCTACTTGCCAAATGACAAGAAGTGCCTGACCCTTCTATTTCCTTGAAAATTCCTTCCTGATGCGACTTAAGGAAGTGTCTGTAATACCGAGATAGGAAGCGATGTGCTTCAGGGGAGCGTGCTGAAAGATCTCGCTATTGTCTCTTAGCAGCTGTTCGTATCGTTGCTCGGCAGTTTCTGTAATAGTTGAAAGCATTCTCATTTTAAGAGCTGCGTAGCCCTTAACCAGTATATTCCGGCCAAATTCCCTGAACTCCGGCAAGGTGTGAAAAAGCATGTTCAGGGTCTCATAGGATACTATCCATCCCCTACTCTCTGTAAGTGCCTGTATATTCTCACTGGACCGGCTGCGAGTAAAGAAAGAGGATACTTCAAACACAACCTGGTTGCCGGAATAAAAGTTTGTTGTTACGTCATTGCCTTCCGTGTCATGAGCAAAGGCGCGCATAAAGCCCTCTTCAAGGAAAAAATATTCGTTGCATACCTTCCCCTCCCTCAGGAGGAATTCGCCCTTACTTATCACGCAAGCGGCGAAGTGCGTACTGATCTCTGCGGCGGTTTGGCTGCTCACCAGGCCCGAAGCCACAAAGAAGTGAATCAGTTTATCCTTTGACATAGTATCAGTAAACCTTAACGGGTGCTGTTTTCTTCCAGTTTAGTCGGAGGACCAATCCACCCGTAACCAGGAAGGGTATGGTTGATCCAAGCACTTTCAAATTGAGGCTAATCAAGCCAATAAAGAACAAGAACAATATGATCGTACTGAGGCAGGTTAATCCCACAAGCGTCAGTACTCTGTTTGGCGTGCCCTGGAACATAGTAATGAGTAACAAAAGCTGCCCGCAGAACGGGATAACCGTAAATGGGTGCAGTACCTCAATGGGGTTGTCTACCAACTTTCGCAATATTTCAGCCTCTGCCTGGAAGATGAACGTTTGATTGCCACCACCCCACTCCAGGTAGCCTATTAGAAACGTAAGCACTAAGAAGGCATTCAGCAGCTTTTTCATTTCGAAATTCATAAATAGTTTACCCCCTATGAGCCAATTTGCCTCCAAGCCAGGCCATGGGTATATAAGCAACGACGAGGTCAAGGATGTTGAACCACATGGGTGCGGGAATCATATAGACCGCTGTAATGCCTCCGATAAGAAAAAAGACTCCGAGACCGAGGGCAAACTTCATTTTGTTGTTGGCCGCAAGCTTTGCTGCGACGAAGGCACCTGTAAGAGTACCGAGTGCATGGGCAAGGAAGGGAAAGATAAAATGCTTCGGCTCAAAAAGGTGTATACCTGCCTTCAAGCCCTCAGGTGTACTCATATCCACTCCTTCAGGTAGAGGAATAACAGAACTGCTGATATTTATGAGTCCCATATTGACTAGGCTGCCTACCACAATTCCTGCAATTACCGCCAGGATGTTTCTGAGAATCGGATGCATGACGCTGATTTATGAACTAAAATAATATTCTTATGGGAGGAATTATAGTGTGCCGGTGGAACACGATTGTCTACAGACAGGATTGGGTTGCCCAAATCCAATAGAGACAGATTTAAGCCTAACATATAGACTGTATTGCTCTCTGGAATTTCTCCCTGAATACTTTTTGCTGGCCGCTTCCGGGGAATGGTAATCTTTCATTCACAACGTTAAAACCCTTCGCTTTCAGTGGCTTGTAACAACTGTCGTATACATTGCTTTTGATCAAAATGATCGGGGTAGTTTTTCTCACGCTCTTTTCAAGCTTTGAGATCAACAGGGGTACATAGCTCTCTATCGGGTCATTCGAAAGGCTTGTTGGTACCTCCGATAAATCCAGTAGCCAATATCCATCTTGCTGGAAGGTTTCCAAAATATCGGCCTTCAAGGAAGAGTCTCTTCCCGAAGCTAAGTATGACTGTTTTTCTTCCGGGTACAACACCCCCATAATCTCCAGGAAGAGTGAGTCTTGTACTCTCACATCTTCAAAATAGAAGAAACGATCTAGGTTACAGGGTGGAGCTTCTGCTATAAGGACAACGTTGATGTGATTTGGTTTGTACTTATTCCTTGCTGTTGAGTAGACTCTCTTTAGGTACTCGATATCAGAAACTGAATTTTCCATGGCAGGTTGCTGTCAATGTAGTATGCGAAGATAGTGGACAAGGACGTAGTTGCGAGCTACAGGGTACGGTCAGGGCACAAGGGCACTACGCTGCTAATGCCAGGCTGCTTCCTTGCGCCAGTGGGGGGGGATGGATTTTAGTCAGTGCCTCGGGTATTAAAAGCATCTATTTTGCCGAACGATTTCTCATTCAAATAGAACTTAAATTCCTCTGACGTAATAGCACCACTAGAATATTTCACTTTGTATTTAGTAGTAATTCTATCTTCAGTTTTACCATTTTCAATGGCAGTATTCCTTTCGACACTTAAGTATTCAGCAAAAACAATTTCTCCAAGCTCGTTCTTTATCTGGTCTATAGCCTTTAATAAAGCTGCGGTGTCCGTTTCAGCGTAAAAGGTCTCACTAAAAAGAGCAAGAAGGGAATCCTGCTTATTTGTTTGAAGGTATCTATAATAGTTATCAGACTGCTGGTGAGCTACTTCCATACTTTTCGGCAACACTGAATTACATGAACATAGGGTAATAGCACCGAGTATAAGGAGTATTTGAAGGGAGATTTTCAGCATAAGAACTATCAATGTAATACGAAAAAAAGGCTGCACAAAGCAGCCTTTCTCTTATTTATTTGAGGATTACAGATGTATCGCTTCACCCAACGCTACCTCTATAG
>CAMPJV010000290.1 GCA_946886975.1 uncultured Taibaiella sp.
GGGGGAGGATACCCTTGTCGAACAATCTCGGGATCTCACTCAGGAAAACGGGCACATAGTCGCCGCTTTCGCTGTTCACCCATTCCCGCACATTAGCAGATACAAATAGAGAGTTCAGGTAAAAGCTCTTCTGTACCTCTGGCTTATTCCAGTGCATTTCTCCAAAGGTGCTGATCGCTACCAGTTCCACGTTGTCAATGGCTCCTGCCCTTTCAAACAGGCTGTTCACCAGGCATAGCGGTGTAGCGGCACTGCCATGTATAAACACCCTGTTTCCTGAAGCTACCAGCTTCACTGCTTCTTCAGCGCTGATATAGTTTAGTTCCATGCTGTTCCTTTGTCTCCTAATGTGGATGTAAGTTCGGCAATAAATACCTGGAGCGCGTCAAGTTCCACGTGGTCCATCACTACTATCTTATACCATTTTGCTTTTCCCTGGTGGTCATCAGGCACCAGGCCATATTTATTCGCTAGCGATGCCGGTAGCTGGTCCGCCATGATCGTGATAATGTTCATGCCTTCTCTGTTGTAGTAGACGATGCCCAGCTTTTCCAGTTCCTGGCAGCACCACCTGGTCCGGTACATCAGCTTATTGATTTTCTCCAGCCAGCCAAAAGGACCATAGGTGAAAAGGATCATCCAAACGGCTATAGCATTGGCCCCTGATCTGCTGCCGCTCAGGGTAATATCCATTCCATTCACATACTGGGCTTCTTTCGTATACACATACTGCATCAGTCCTTTCCTGGACACAAATATGCCGGTGCCGTACGGAGCCTGCAGCATCTTGTGTGCGTCAAGTGTTACTGAGGATACGTGCTTATTCCCGAAGTGAGATTTGAATCCGCCGTCAGCGAATGGTATGATGAACCCGCCAAACGCACCGTCCACATGTATACGGAACTCCACTTGCTGCTGTTCCAGCTCCCGGGCGTAATCATCCACATCGTCTACGCTGCCAAACATGGTAGAGCCGAGATTACTGATCACGATAAAGTACTTTATGCCATTATGCTTTGCCTCGTTGATGTTCTTTTTCAGGTCGTCGCTCTCGATTATCCTTGTGTGGTCGTTCACTGCAACTCGATAGAGGGGCAGGTTCAGCAGGTTAGCTGCTTTTGCTATGGAGTAGTGTGTGTCTTCGCTGCCAATCAGTGCAATCTGGTCCGGACTGGCGCCGTGTTCCTGCATGAAGTAGTTCCTGTATATCCAGGCTGCCTGTATGTTTGCTTCGGTGCCGCCCGAGGCTATATAGCCATCGCACGTGCCCGGTACTGCTTTCAGTATATCCACGCTTATCAGTTCTATCGCTTCCCGTTCCAGCTCCTGGGTGCCCTTAAAGAATACCTCAGAATCCCCCAGTGTGTGACAGCCAATATGATTCGGGTTCTGCACGTATGCACGCAGCAGGGGGGCGTCTTTCAGAAATGACGCCTGATCATAAAACACGTTTGGGTCCAGCTTCGACGCGGGTATTCCCAATGTGATACGCGCTTTATAGTCAATAGTGTCCTCCAGGGCTGCTGATATCCTTTTATCCAGTTCGGAATGGCTCAGTTTCTTCCAATACTTCATGTGCCTTTTTTCTTTTCCGCGGCAAAATTATTGATTTGCAATTTGGTGTAGGTGACCAGTGTCATTTTGTGGAGTGATTTCCGTGTTTGCTGCACCACCCATACGTCCTTTTGACTTCACGCCCGGCTGCAGGCAGCCGGTCAATTGTAATTGACCGTAAGGAAATAGGGTGTTGACCATAAATGATTGTTACTCCCCGGGAGTACTCCTGGCAAAACCATCGTGCCCTCCGGCATTATTTGTATCGCCTGCGTGTCGGTATTTGGCATTGGTCTCCGGCTGTGATCCATTCCCAACTCATTGACGTTCATCTTGCAGGTTTTGCTGTTAACATTGACGGGAACCGTAGAGAGGCTCACTGTGAAGGCATAATAGGGCTCTCCGGAAACTATAAATGAGGTTGCAGGCCGTGTGGCATTGGCATTGGCTTCGGGACTTGAACGCCGTTTGGCTGATGAGGCCTGGCCAGTCACTTTGTCGTCCTGGGTTCCTTGATTGCTTCCAGTGGTAGAAAACTGAATTGTGGTCGGCATCACAATCTCGGCAAAGATATAAGCCGATCCGGCGGACTGTGACTGTGCAACACCGTGAAATGTCAGTAGCATCGTCAGTAGTAGTAGCGTCCTTAGCATTTTTGATAGTCTTATAATGGCATTTGAACAAGGCTGTTCTTTGTTTGCGCCTGCCGTGTTCGTTTTTGTTGTTTAACCTGCAGTCGATTAACAGATTCGATCTGTTCCCGCTCTACAGCAATTACATACGCGCAGTCCACGCCATTCAGCCGAACGTTCTGCGTCAGTACAAGAACAGTTAGCTCTTTGCCATCTTTGGTGATTTGCTGCACGAATGCCGGGCTCCCAGGTTCTTTATTCCTTAAATACGACCGAAATGGGGCTTTTTGTTTTGTTGGGACAAGGTCACAGACCTTCAGGTTTTCCAGGAACTCATTCTCTGTATACCCATAAAGGCAAAGGCTCTTTTTGTTCACCTCAATTATCTGTAGTGTCTTTTTAGTATATATCCAGCATGCAAAGGCATTGTCATAGAAAAAGCTTCCGATAGCCATGAGAACCTCATCAAATTTTGCACAAGAGACAAAAAGGTCTTTTTATTATTGATGACGAATGTCATGTTGCCGACTGTTCTGTGTCACGATGCCCGGGACTTGTCAAAGCACCGAGGTACTGATGTCTGCCTTTTGCATACACCTTGGCTGGATAATGATCCAGGTCGTCATGGTAAGCGATTTTAATCTCTTTATTTTGTATGCAGGGTCTTGGTATTGCCTTGATCATTTCCGGTCGTCTTCTACTGCGAGGCGACCCCGGAGCATATAACAGCCCCGTAGCCGTGTATTCAAATAACATCCATTCAGAGCCATGCATTGATTCATAGATCAAGACGCTTAAATTTCCCAATATTTTCAAAGACCTTGCCCTCCGGGCTATAATGACTCGCGCATAGAATGCAGGAGATGTTTTCAGTTTTCCGTTTTTAATGGCTCGTTGCCGATAGCTCGTCCTTCCCTGTTCAGCCGCTCAGCCATGAACCACGTAAGTGAGTCCGGCCGGACTTGACATCCAACCTTCCTAACTGCTTCACTTCTTTAATCCTCTGGCAAAGAAACATTCACGGTAAGGCAGTTCCTGTCGCGCCACCAGAAAAGTCTGAATATTTTTTTCCTGATAGCAGTCCTTTCCCAATCCTGTAACTATCCATCCAACTACTCGGTACTGGCACTGATCAAAGATGCAATAGTGACCAGCAGGTAAAGCCCCTGTCAAAGAAGAACTCCTGATTTATTTCGATTAATAGCTGAGTCGGGACTCAAATCGAAGTATATTTAGTCATGTGTCGCCATACAACAAGTATTCTTTGCCTCAGCTTTTCTTTATGGTCCTGCATCTCCTCTGCGCAAACTCCTTATAAGTTCTCCGCTATAATTGATAGCATGTTAAGGGACCGTTCCATCGAATTCGGAAATCAGTATGCGGCGTGGGACTACGCAAACATTGGTGAATACAGGAAGGCACTTGATGCTCACGAACAATCCTATAAGAAGTCACGGACCGTACGC
>CAMPJV010000291.1 GCA_946886975.1 uncultured Taibaiella sp.
CTGCAATGCGGTAGATAAGCTGATTAAGGCAGACTTTGCAATACTGAAGAAGATAATGAGCCCTGACCTTACCGGCAAGTCGGTTGGTGCCAAAGCCGGCCAGGGGCTCAAAGAAGTAGGTCTTAATGTACTTGCAAAAACCACCGGCCTGGAGACCACCAGCCTGAAGAACCTGAAGGGCCGTATAGACCTCCTCCATGTCAATGTTGGCAAGCTGGATAAAGAGTCAGCAAAGCTCTCCGAAAAAGTCTATGGCATCATGGATGCGAACAAGGCGCTCGAAAACACTGTCAAGGCTGCAAGGCGAAATAGTCCTGCTACTCAGGTTGGCAAACTGGATATGAAGCTGAAAGCCGCCGAGCTGGAGCTGCATAAGCTGCTCACCAATCTGGTGAAGGTCAATGAAGGGATCAACAAAGCAAATGAGGCTCATCCTAAGTATCTCGACGCCTACAACGCTATGTCGTCCGGCATTCCGGGTTGGGTAGCCCGTGTGGATATGGTTGTTGGCATCGCTACCGATCTCTGTACCGGCATTGCAGATGCATCAACAGCGCTTGAAAGAGGACTAGGGTCCATGGTTACCGTCGTCACCGGAATCGCTGATGAGTTTGCCCTCGATCCGATTGCTAATCGTGCGGTTCCGTCAACATAGTGCCAGGACTTACCCCGCAAGTGTCAGTTTACTAATAGAACGTTTTTCTCTAAAATAAATAGTAGCATATTATGACCACACTCTCCTTCAGCGAATCACTGAAAACAGGCATAAGGATTGCACAGTCCTTTGCCAAAGAATACAAGAACGAGAAATTCTCTTTGCCCCATTTGCTCCGCGGGCTATTACATAAAGAGGTCGGCCTTCATCCATTCCTTGCTTCCCTGGATAAGGATGTAGCCTATATGATCGAATGGGCCGAAATACGACTGGAGGATTTTCCCAAGACAAGCAAGGTTATCGAAACGGTAGGCGCGGACGAGCACGCGGCCAATGTATTTGAGGAAGCAGATAATATCAGGCTAAAGCTCGGCCTGGATGATGTCACTCCAATGTGTGTGCTGGCGGCCCTTGTCAAGCCGAATGTCGGGTTCACCACCGAGGAGCTAAAGTCTTTTCCGCTTAGGGAGAAGGAGATATTGGATCTCTACATCAATGATAGTTCGCTTAGCCAGGCCGTAAATGTGAATGGAGGTTCAGTGCTGAATGGAAATGGCGCAGGTGCCGGGGTAAAGGGCACTACAACTCTTTTGAAGTATTGTATAGATAAGACTTCGCTGGCGCGGGAAGGGAAAATAGACCCGATACTCGGCCGGGATAAGGAAACCCGCATGATGCTGGAAATCCTTGGTCGCCGTACCAAGCCCAATGTGATCATCACCGGTGATCCCGGTGTCGGTAAAACTGCATTGGTGGATGGCTTCGCCATAAGCATTATAGAGAATAGGGTTCCGGACAATCTCAAAGCTGCTTTTTTGTATGAGCTTGACCTTGGTGCCTTGTTTGCCGGCGCGTCTTACAAAGGTGAAGTTGAAGAAAGGTTAAAGAATATTATCAGGGAGGTGAAGCAATTTGACAAGGCTATTCTGTTCATCGATGAAATACACACTTTGCTCGATCCGAAAGGAAGCTCCGGAGGAGCGGCCAATCTGTTGAAGCCAGAGCTTGCCCGAGGCGAGATCACAGTCATCGGCGCTACAACGCTGGATGAATTCCGGAAGATCATCGAGCCGGAGCAGGCTTTTAGCAGGCGCTTCGAGCTCGTACGCGTGGAGGAGCCGGATCTGGCCACAGCAGCTAAAATGCTGGAAAAACTAGCTCCCGCTTTCATAGCTCACCACGGCTTGGAGATCGAGAAGAATGTTTTGCCTGAGTGCGTGCGGCTGGCCAAGCGATATGTAAAAGACAGGAGACTGCCCGACTCAGCCGTTGATCTGCTCGACCGTACCATGGCAGCCTTAAAGATGATGAACCAGACCTCCGTGACCGAGTTAGATGAATTAACGGCGGAATTTGAAGCGCTCGTTGGAGATGCTTCTATACAGGAAGATGTACGTATCTCAGAATATAAGTGGTTCTACAAGTCATTACGTAACAGGCTTAGCCCCGTACTGTTTGGCAGACTTGAAGATCCCACCGACATAGATAAACTTGAAACTGTGTCGGAGATGGAGGTAGCGCTCGCCTCAACCATTAACAGCTTGAAGGATTTTGCTAAGGATATTAAGGATGTTGTTACTCGTCAGGAGCTCGCCGCTATTGTGGCTTTTAAGACCGGCATCCCCATGGGAAAGATCCAGGCAAAGGAGCAGCAGAAGCTGAACGAAATGGAAGGGATAATAAAGCGTAGAGTAGTTGGTCAGGATCATGCGGTGAAGGCGCTTGCAGACGCAATAGTAGAGTCCAGGAGCGGCCTTAATAAGCCAGGTCAGCCGATCGGCTCCTTTTTCCTGCTCGGCCCGACAGGGACCGGTAAAACTGAAGTGACCAAGGCCATAGCTGATTTCCTCTTCAATGATGAGAAGGCCATGATCCGGTTCGATATGTCTGAGTTTAAGGAAGAGCATTCTGCTGCATTATTATATGGCGCTCCTCCTGGCTATGTAGGATACGAGGAGGGTGGTATGCTCGTAAACAAGATTCGCCAGCAGCCGTATTCGGTTGTCCTCTTCGACGAGATAGAGAAAGCTCACCCATCAGTATTTGATATTTTCCTCCAGATCCTTGACGAGGGCAAAATGCATGACAGGTTAGGAAAGGAAGGAGATTTTTCAAACGCATTGATAATCTTCACCTCCAACATCGGCAGCGAGTGGATAGTAGAGCAGTTTGGGCAGAATATCATGCCAAAGTCCTCCCAGTTGCTCGACATAATGACCAAGTACTTCAGGCCGGAATTCCTTGCTCGTCTTACTGAAATAGTGCCTTTTGCGCCAATTAGCGAGTCGAACGTTGTACGTATACTTGAAATACAGATGAAGTCCCTCCTTGAGAGCCTGGAAAAGCAGAACATAGCTCTAAATATAACAGACGAAGCCAAAACCAGGATAGCATTAACGGGATTCACTCCCAAGTATGGTGCAAGGCAGATATCTGGCGTGATTCGCACCTCATTACGGCGACCAATTTCAAAGCTGATTGTGTCTGGTGCAGTGGGAAAAGGGGATACGATTTCTGTGGAGCTAAATGGCCAACAGGAGCTTGAGTATATCGTGAACAAATAATTATATGGTATTATTAAAAAAATATATTGTTGACAGGGTAACCTTATGTATTTTTTGTAATTTGATACCCCCGCATTAGTATTTGGGTAAGTCTAAGACCCTTAACAATTTTGATAAACACTCAACAGTAAAACTATGTTTGACTATCAGGTAGGTGGAAACGCCGTAAAAACAGATGCTTCAGAAGGCATGGCGGAAATTGCCATGAACAGATCTCTTTTTGTTCAGAAACTAACGGCTGACGATCCCGTTCGCCCCGAGGCCGTGTATGATCTCAAAACGGTTGATGAAGTGTTCGAGCACTTCAAGCCAAAAGTGGAAGTGGACTTCGAAAAGAGTGATGGCACCTCAGTTGGCGAAGAGCTGCGCTTTAATAGCGTAGCTGATTTCAAATCAAAAAGCATTATCAGCCAGAGTCCTTTCCTGCAGGAGG
>CAMPJV010000292.1 GCA_946886975.1 uncultured Taibaiella sp.
TCAATATCCTTACACCGGTAGAGGCACTGCTGAAATTAAATGAGTTGAAAGGTATTGTTAAACAATACCAGTAGTCCGTTCACCCCTTCCATAGTGGCTTACTTTTTTATCTTTCTCCTATCAAAAGGGAGACGATGAAAACTGTGATAACGATAATGCTGGCCTCAGTACTGGTTGGAAGTTGTGCCCCTCCCATAAGACCACCCAGGCCTACCCCGCCACCCCGGCCGCCTCATGCGTATGTATCTCCATACCATCATGACAATGTAAAAAATGTGTATGGTATCAGGAGTATGATGTACAGAATGAGCTTTCTATGCTAACTGGCACTGTATTGCTATAGAGGTAAACGCCAATGCGTCACAGCAAGGAGCAGGCATTTAATGAATATATAAAGTGAAAAAGAGAATTACTAAAGGCTGGCTGATGACGCTTTGCATAATTGGGCTGGTTATACAGTCTGGATGCATAGCCTCGGGCAAGGGACCGGAGAAAGCGCTGACCAGCGTGACTAAAATGAAGGCTTTTGATGCAGTGATAGTTCCAGGTGTTCCATTCGAGAACGGGCACTGGGATTCGGTGATGAAGGCAAGGGTATTGTGGTCGTGGGTGCTCTACAAGAATGGTTACGTGAAGAACATCATTTATTCAGGTGGGGCTGTCTATTCTCCTTATAAAGAGGCAGTTATCATGGGACTGTACGCGCAGGAACTCGGCATTCCGGCAGAGCATATCTTCTACGATACACTGGCAAGGCATAGCACGGAAAACGTTTATTACTCCTACCTGTTGGCCAAGTCTCAGGGCTTTAAAACACTCGCACTAGCTACCGATCCCTTACAATCATTCATGCTCAGGGGCTTTACCCGGAAAAGGTTTTCCTCCCCCATCTTCCATGTTCCCTTCGTTACCGACTCTATAAGGGTATATAGCTCGCTAAATCCTAATATCAATCCTGAGCCGGCTCACGTGACTAATTTCACAGCACTTCCGCAAAAACAGGGCTTCTTCAGGCGATTCAGGGGAACGATGGGGAGAGATATAGATTGGACCCAACATGAAGGTAAAAGACTGAAATCCCTTTAGTAATACATAGTGTATTTATTTCTACAACTATATTTGGGACATATCGGAGGGAACAATACCTTTGTTGAACCCCTCCAAATTCACAAACTATGCTGTTCTTAGTACAGATAATCGGTGCAATATCAAGTCCTCGTATGAGGAGGCCGGGTATAGTTTGATTTCCTTTTTCGAAGTCCTTTTATATCATCCCGGCCGTGCGACCGGGAATTTTTATTGTAAGAGCAGCGGCATTTACCGGACTTAAAAAACAGACGTACATGGACCGCAATACACTGCAACGGGAAATAGAATTTAAAGGTGATCTCTTTTCAAAGCACTTCATAGATAGTAAGTCGTTTTACTTGTACCAGTTTAAGAAACTGCCAAGTATTACGGTGGTCAGGAATGTAGATCATGATAAAGTATACGGCCTAATAAAGAACGAGTTTTGTGCACAGCTACAGGCAGAATATCACTACGCATCAATAAGCAAGAAGAAGGCCAGCCAGGAAAAAGAAGAATCTATCCTCCTGCTGAGAGACGAGATAGTTATGGAGCTGGGCGATGGCTATTGTGAGTTCTACTTCCACGATGCGAATAATCCCCTACTGAAACAACTGGTAAGCAGAGTAGCCTCTATACGAGGAATAAGAAGAAACAAGCCACAGGAGATAAACCTCATCACCAAAGGAGAATATGGACTTGAGCTAACCAAGATGGACGTGAAGAGGACAAGGCTAAAGCTGGATCTGTTTTACGAGGATGACTTTACCGACGTTCACCAGACGGTTATTAAGCGCCTGAACCGAAAAGACGACAAGGGCATCGTACTCCTACATGGCCTGCCAGGAACCGGGAAGACTACTTACCTGCGCTACCTTGTAGGCAAGATCAATAAAAGAGTACTCTTTATACCACCAGACATGGCTACCCAGATAGCTAATCCTGAACTCGTGCGGCTGCTGATAGAGAACCCCAATAGTGTACTCGTGATAGAAGATGCTGAGAACATAGTGATGCAGCGGCAGGCGGGTAATGACTCAGCCGTAAGTAATTTATTGAATATATCCGACGGTCTGCTTTCAGACTTCCTCAATGTTCAGATAGTCTGTACGTTCAACAGTAACATGAATATCGTAGACCAGGCGCTGCTCAGGAAAGGGCGGTTGATAGCCAGCTATGAGTTCAGGAAGCTGTCTATAAAGAAGGCCCAGACACTGAGTGATCAACTGGGGCATAAGAGCATCATCAATCAACCCATGACGGTAACGGAGATCGTAAACCAGAAGGAAAGGACATTTGGTGTGCAGGAAAGGAACATCATAGGCTTCAGAACTGACCACTCCGGAGTAAAAGTGGGGTAAGTTGTGACGGAGGAAATGAGCAGGTCTACCTTTTCAGATACCTCTTCATTTCCTTCTCAGCATCCCTGTTCTTTATGGTTTCCCGCTTGTCGTGGGTCTTCTTACCCTTGCCAAGGCCTATCTCCACCTTGGCGTAGCCCGCTTCGTTGATAAACACGGCAAGAGGAACAATCGTAAAGCCTTTTTCCTTCATCTTCTGCTCCCATTTCCTCATCTCTCTCTTGTTCAGGAGCAGCTTTCTCTCTCGCACGGGGTCGTGACCCGCATAGCCGGCATTTACGTACTCTGCTATATGAAGGCTCTTCAGCCATACCTCTCCCTTATGAAAGTAGCAGTAGCTGTCATTGAAACTCACCTTACCGTTGCGGATAGACTTGATCTCAGACCCGGTAAGCATGATCCCAGCAGTAAGCCTGTCTTCAATGGCGTACTCAAATGTTGCAGGTCTGTTCTTTATGTATACTTTATCCTGTGCCACGGGTTAGTAAAGGTGCCTTATTGAGCTTTATGTAAGGCGTAATCTTAGTTCTTCGTATACCACTCTATCACTTTGGAGAGTTTTTCCTTCAGGTTCTGCCGCTCTACTATGAAGTCCAGGAACCCATGGTCCAGCAGGAACTCCGAGCGTTGAAACCCGGCAGGTAGATCTTTTTTGATGGTCTCCTTAATGACTCTGGGCCCGGCAAAACCTATCAATGCCTTCGGTTCTGCTATGTTAACATCCCCGAGCATCGCATAAGATGCTGTAACTCCACCTGTGGTAGGATCGGTCATTAGAGAGATATAAGGCAGCGCAGCCTTCGCCAATTGGGTTAGCTTAGCCGATGTCTTAGCCATCTGCATCAGCGAAAAGGCACTCTCCATCATCCGCGCACCGCCAGATTTGGAGATGATCATGAACGGCAGCTTATGCTGAATGCTGTAGTCTATACCCCTCGCTATCTTCTCCCCCACTACCGATCCCATGCTGCCACCAATGAAATTAAAATTCATACAGGCCACCACCAGTTTCCTTCCTTCCAGGTTCCCTACCGCCACTGTCATTGCGTCCTTGAGCCCTGTGCTCTTCTGTGCTTCCACCAGGCGCTTGTCATAAGGCTTTATGTCCACAAAACCCAGCTTGTCTAAGGGTGCAATGTTCTCGAACAGCAGTTCAAATTCCCGCTCGTCAAAGAGGATATTAAAGTATTCCGCAGAGTTGATC
>CAMPJV010000293.1 GCA_946886975.1 uncultured Taibaiella sp.
TTGCTTTCGGATATAGGTGCGCTTGCATCATTCAGGTTTACAACTTCGGCCGGAATAGAGGCGACACAATGGATTGGCTCCATGCTGCAGCAACCAAGGCTGTTCATCAGGATCAGGAAGAGAAGAGAAGAAATCTCACGTCTACTACAACAGAACAATTTACCCTTTGAAGAGCTGGAACCTGACTGCCTCTCCTTGATGAACGGAGCACCAGTGGACAAGTTGCTGCCTCCTGATGCTTATGTGGTACAGGATCATTCTTCTCAACAGACAGGAACTTATTTCAGTCCAAAGGCGGGGGAGTGGTGGTGGGACTGCTGCTCTGGCGCCGGGGGGAAGTCGTTGCTGCTGAAGGATATGGAACCTGCTGTGCAGCTAACCGTGTCGGATAATCGAGCATCTATACTGCATAACCTGAGAGAGCGGTTTAAGCAATACAAACATGTGCTCCCCGTCTCGGTGGTTGCGGACGTGGCGGAACCTGGGGAGATTGAAAAACATCTTGCAGGGAAGCTGTTCGACAACATCATCTGCGACGTACCGTGCACGGGATCGGGTACATGGGCGCGTACGCCTGAGCAGCTTTATTTCTTTAATGAAGAGTACATGAGGGAGTTTTCGGAGCGGCAGAGGCAGATTGCTAGAAATGTGTCAACTTACCTTAAGCCGGGGGGCCGTTTGATCTACATTACCTGCTCCATCTTCAGGCAGGAAAATGAAGAAGTGATTGATCACCTGCTATCCGGGAGTGTTTTAACGCTAGAAACCAAGCAACTGATCAATGGGATAGAGAAGAAGGCGGATAGTATGTTCGTGGCGGTGCTTAGGAAGCAATAATGAGCAGGAAGCAGCGAATGGCAGGACTAATCCTTTAAGAGCTTTACTGTTCTGACCTCACCCGAAAGGATCAGGCGGCAGAGGTAGACGCCCGGGGACAGATCAGCAGGTATCCTGACCTTTACATTGTTCTGTCCGGCTGTCAGTACTTCTACTGTAGAGAATACAAGCTTCCCTGTTACATCTGTGATCTGAACCAGGAGATTGTCGTTCGTTGGCGTGTCCAGCGAGATGGTAAGCTCGTTGCTGAAAGGGTTAGGGTAAACACTCAGGTTGTCAGCGCCCGGTTTTGCATCGTCTATACCAAGGGCCTTGAAGGCAGCGCAAAAGTCGGGAATGCCATACCCTAGCTGAACGCCGGGGGTACTATAGACATGTGCGCTCTTCTGGATGGCGGTCTTTATCTGGTAGGGAGTTCTGCCATTGGTTGCCTGCCATAGGCATGCTGCAAAGCCTGCTATCTGGGGAGTGGCTATGGAAGTTCCGCTGACGGCGGTAGGATTAAGGCCGCCAATGATCACGTAGCCGGGGGCACCCAGAGCACATACGTCAGGCTTTGTTTGCCCGTCCGTGTTGGGACCGTAACCACTGTTTGAGGCTGGTGTCTTGTTGATATCAACCGAGCCTACTGTTAGCACACTGTCTGCGTCACCGGGGGTGAGCAGACCATTAGTTCCTTCGTTGCCTGCGGTTATCACAAGCAGCATTCCCTTGGCTGCAGCAAGATTAGCTGCTATGGCTACGGGAGTAGTGTTACCGTCGAACTGCGAGTCGGGGATGGCGTAGTATACAGGGCTGAAAAAGACATCGTAGCCGAGGGAAGAGCTTAGGATGTCCGCGCCAAGGCTGTCGGCTCTTTCCATTCCCGCTATCATATTGTCCATTTCGATAGGATGCTCCACGCCCTGATCTTCCGTTACGTAGAGAGCGTACTGGGCAAGTGGGGCCGCGCCTACAAATGCATTAGGGACATAACCAGCCATCGTACTGAGGACCTCTGTTCCATGAAAGTAGGAAGTATATACAGCCGTATCAGCCTTGACGAAGTTGTGCTTATCTAATATGCGGCCGGAGGTATAGAGGCTATCGAAGCCGGGGTTGGTATTCACATACTGGAAACCATCGTCAAGCACAGCTATGAGCACTCCCTGACCGAGGTAACCCGCATCGTGGAGGCAGTCGCCCTTCACCATATTGGTCTGTGCCCAGGTGGGGCCGTACCAGGCGGGGTTGCCGGTTGTCCTGAACTTTGCTGAGGATGCGCTGTGCGTCTCTTCTTCGAACTTCTTCTGCCCATGTATTCCATTCTGGTAGTAGGCAACGTAGCTGATGTCTGTGACGTAGGGCTTGTTCTGCAGCGACAATATCTTGGAAGAGTCGTCCAGGAGGATAACGCAGGTGTTCAGCCATTTGGAAGTGACATGCCGCTTTCCGCCTGTGATGGTGAGCACACTATCCATGTAAGCAGGAGACACCGGCTGGTCAGTGACATGAAGCGGTATCGTTTGGAGTAGCCTTCTGTTCAGCGCACGCGGCGAAAGGAAAGCAGAAGGATTAGAAAGAGGAGGTGAGCCTGCCTTGTCTGTAAAGCTGATCCTGAAGGCATACTGGGGCTGGGCATCTGCCGGCTCGCACAGCGAGAGGGCGAGCAGAGAACACAATATCCACTTCCTCAGGATCATACAGCACTAATTATGGTCGACGGCACGCATCACTACGCTATACCCTTTGCGGTATTTCACTACCCCGGGGTCGTAGATCCAGTGCGTCATCTCGCGATAAACCATACCTACGTCTGAGGCATATACTTCCTTGCCGTATGTCTTAAAGGAATAGGCTGCAGGCATGGTCTCAGGATCATTCTGCTGCTCATCTACCTGGTTTACAGTCACTGTATTATTAAACATGACCTTACCGTCGTTGAAAGGAAGGGTAAAGTTGGCGTATTTGTAAGTCCAGTCCTGGAAGTATTGATAGTCCTGGTCGCCGGCAGCTATCAGGCTGTTGCCCTTCCACTCTATGTTGTCAGCAACAGGGAAGACGAGCTTAATGAAGCGGATGTTTTCTTCCACCCACTCCAGGCGGGTAGGAGTAGGCGTAACATAGATGACCCGGTGAGTCTTCCACTGGAAGGTGTCGTTTGGACGGATATGTACGTTCATGCGATAAGAAAGCCTGAACTCGTTATCCCTGAATGTGTCAGCTATGGTGTAGCGCATCTGGTAGCGATGGAGGGTCTTCACCTGGTGGAAGTCATCCCACAGGGTGGAGTCCACATCGTAGACAACATACCTGCCAAACTGGAGCGGGAAGAAAGACTTGCTGATATCGCCGCCATATTTATCGTCTCCCTTTCTGATGCAGGAGAAAAGAGTAATAGTCATGAAGGCGGCAACCAATATGGCCGGGAAAAACGTTTTATTCATAGGAATTCTGAATCAACTATTTGTGTAAATATAACTAAAGAAACGAAAAAGCATAGCATTTTATTGCCGCTTATGGTATTGGCCACAGGGTTGGGAACCAGTGGACTAATAAGTGCCGGAGCCGTTGCTGAGCCGGGGGAACTCCACTCAGACTTCGGTGTAACTCCGCTGTAACTTCGGGGATATTGCAGGTAGTTGGTTGTTTTTTGTGATGGGTGAACAGGAGTGCATCTGTGGACAAGACAAGAGGACCTGCAGGTCACATTATGAAAATCATGAAAATACGTGGGATATCTATGCTCTATAGTAGCTTGAAACTGGCTTGATATATGCT
>CAMPJV010000294.1 GCA_946886975.1 uncultured Taibaiella sp.
TTACCCTCGACACGGAAGAGCAGGCCTGGGAAAGACTTGGAGGTGTTCACGGCCACAAAGGAGAAGAAGCCGCCCTTACAGCACTCAAAATGATCAACCTTTGCCGCACTAAAGCAATTTAAGAACCGACCAACGTACTAATTACTATGTACTAAGTACTAACTACTAAAGAACAGAATGAACGTACAACTTTTTATCCCCTGCTTTGTAGATCAGCTTTATCCTGAGACCGGAATGAACATGGTAAAGGTGCTCGAGAAGCTGGGCTGCAACGTCTCCTACAATCCTAAGCAGACCTGCTGCGGACAACCAGGATATAACGCCGGCTATTCAGAGGAAGCAAGAGCGGTCGGCAACAAGTTTCTTCAGGATTTCAAAGGCGAAGGTTACATAGTCGGTCCGAGCGGATCGTGTACGGGATACGTGCGTAACTACTATGAGAAGATGTTCAAAAATGGTGCGGAGCACAACCTGAGTATGCAGGTATCTAACCGCATGTACGAGTTCACAGAGTTCCTTACCGATGTGCTGAAAGTGGAAGATGTAGGAGCGACATTCAAGGGAAAGGCCACATACCACGATGCCTGTGGCGCCCTGAGAGAGTGCGGTATCAAGGAAGGTCCGAGAAAGCTGCTTAGAAAGGTAAAAGGCCTGGAAATGGTTGAGATGAAAGAAGCCGAAACCTGCTGCGGTTTCGGCGGAACCTTCGCCGTGAAGTTCGAGCCTATCTCTATTGGCATGGCGCAGACTAAGGTGGCAAGTGCATTAGAGACCGGAGCAGAGTACATGATCTCAACCGATGTAAGCTGTATGATGCACGTGCAGGGCTACATCGACAAGAACAACTACCCTATCAGGACCGTCCATATCGCCGATGTACTGGCAAGCGGCTGGTAGGCTAATTCTTAGGCGTGTAAACATACCGGTACGTGTCTGTACCCCTGAGTTCATACATATTAAGTATAGCATCATTGAGTTTCGCCAGCGTGTAAAGCGTTGTAGTGCCATCTATGGTCATGGACAACTGGTTAGTCTTGACCGTATAGGTGCCCGTGCTGAACTTTTGCTGCCCAACAAAACATTTCTCAATACCTCTGTCTATGGTTGTAGCGCCATTGATCCCGAAAGTCAGCGTGTCATCCCTGTCGCATATTGAGATAGACTGAGCTACACCATTCACCGACCTGTTGCTGTTGATCCAGGCATGACTGTACAAAGCTTCATATGGAGAGGGAGACTCAGAAGATTTGTTGCAGGAGAGAAATAACACAATAGCGGATATAGCAAATACTTTCTTCATGCTGTGATCAAACGGTCAGGAAATACTTAGTATGTAGACAAATGGCGGCGTTAAAAACAAAGTGCCCATAATTATGGACATGATCAAAGTTACTTTGTTCCA
Source organism: uncultured Taibaiella sp. (assembly GCA_946886975.1). The sequence goes on from CAMPJV010000294.1 coordinate 1,403, forward strand.
TGCATTCCCCCGGCGAGAGAGGAAAGCTAATGATGCACTACCCATTAATAGCAGAGATAGAACAAGACATTGTATGATCATAATGCCTCGTGCTACATCGTCCCAATATGAAGTAAACATCGACAACAGCATCAAAACGGCAAGTAATAGAATGGCATTAGAGATGACATTCAGACTACGCTGGCGTTTACTTAAAAGATGCAGTCCTGCAAGGCGCTGAGTGATTCCGGCAACGATAGTGCCTACACTGACAAAGACCAGGAACACAAATAACATAATCGTCAGCAAAATGAATATCCCTACGGCCATGCCATGTCCTTAACCTTCTAAGTTACTATTTATCAACTTGACATCGCCATAGTTCGCTTTCCATATATATCCACTTATCGGCACATAGGGAAAGTATATAGACAAATCTTTGATAGTAGCGAGCTTGTTCCTATCTTTGCTAACGCTGTTAGTAATTATAACAACTATGGGAATAGCCGAACGTAAAATAAGACAGAGAGAAGAAGTGAGGGCTTCTATCCTGCAAGCTGCCTGGCAGATTGTGGAGAAGGAGGGCTGGCAGTCTCTGTCCATTAGAAAGATAGCAGATGCTATCGAGTATAGCGTGCCGGTGATATATGACCACTTTGAGAACAAAGAAGCCATCATGCTGGAGTTCACCAAGCGGGGGTTTGCCCTGCTGAATGAGGAACTTGGAAAAGCTACAGGTCGCTTCTCTCGTCCGGACCAACAGGTGGAGGCGCTGGCCTACGCCTACTGGAACTTCGCGTTTCATAACAAGGAGTACTACCAGCTGATGTATGGACTGGGGATGCCAGGGTGCGAAACGGTCAAGCAGATTAGCGAACTGCAGGAATTTACCGGGCTGATGATGCAGCCTTTGAAAGAGCTGATAGCTAAGAGCAACAACCCTGATGCCGATCCTTTCCTGAAGCTCCACACCTTATGGTCTACGCTTCATGGCCTTATTTCCATCAATATGATGGGTAGGGAAACAAGGAGCGATGAACTGAACAATATGGTGCTTGCAGACTTCATAAAGGGATTCATTGCAGGAATAAAGGGGTAGCTCCTTTTTTTTGCCTCAACAGGTTAACAGTGTTAGGATAAATAGTAACGATATAAAAAACGAAAGCAATGAGTAAAATGAAAGTAGATATCTGGTCGGATGTAAGGTGCCCCTTCTGCTATATTGGGAAAAGGAAATTTGAGGCAGCCCTGGCAACATTTCCCAACAAAGGAGAGGTGGAGGTAGTGTGGCACAGCTTCGAGCTGGACCCAACGCTTAAAACAGACACGGACAAAAGCGTCTATGATTACCTCGCCGAGCGGAAAGGCATGTCGAGAGAAGTGTCCGTGCAGATGCATAACCAGCTGGTGCAGGCCGCAAAAGAAGTAGGTCTTGACTACTACTTTGATAAAGCGGTCGTAGCTAATTCGTTTAATGCACACCGCCTGATTCAGCTTGCGAAAACCAAAGGGCTCGGCGATGAGGCGGAAGAGCGACTCTTCAGAGCATATTACACCGAAGGAAGGAACATTGACGATCTCAATACGCTTACTCAGCTCGGCGTGGAAGTAGGACTCTCAGCGATAGAAGTGGGCGAGATGCTTTACAGTAACGCCTTTGCAGAAGAGGTGCGCCGGGACCAGGCACAAGCACAGGCAATGAATATAACCGGAGTGCCCTTCTTCGTCATCAACGAGAGATATGGCATCTCAGGAGCGCAGCCTCCTCAAATATTCTCGCAGGCGCTGGAGAAAGCATGGAACGAGTATGCTGAAGAAAACAGCTCAAAGGAATTAGCTACTGCTAACGGAGCATCATGCGGCATAGATGGAAAGTGCTACGAACCATCACAAGAACTTATTCAATAACTAAAACAATAAAACCAAAGAACAATGGCTACAACACAATGGGCATTAGACCCCACGCATTCAGAGATCCAGTTTAAAGTAAAGCACCTGATGATCTCTAAGGTGACAGGACAGTTCAAGAACTTCACTGCGAATGTAGAGACTGCAGGAGATGATTTTACAACCGCAAAGATCCACTTCGAGGCGGACGTGAACTCTATCGACACCAACAACGAACAAAGAGATGCGCACCTTAAGAATGGCGACTTCTTCGATGTTGACAATCATCCAAAGCTGACGTTCAAA
>CAMPJV010000295.1 GCA_946886975.1 uncultured Taibaiella sp.
TGCCTTGGATACACAGTTTAACTACAGCATTGTTCGGGCTGAATTCCATCTCAATTTATTTGTCCTATATGTTCAAATATAACTCACTTCCTTTTCCCGTAATAGTTCATGCGTCTTCCTAAACCTCCGCACTGCTGCTGCGTGCCTTTGTCAGGCCTTGTTCATAGGAGTTACACCGAAGTTGCGTCTCTAAAAGGTCTCTGTAAGGTCTCTATAAGGTCTCTATAAGGGTGCCTCGAAATCCGTGGTCATGCGCTCGGTCCAGGCGGAAACTACTGATGACAGGAACTCCTGAGAAGGTGATAGCAAGTTAGTGACTGTGCGAACGTTCCACCAATCTGCCTCTTTCTTTGTTAAATAAAATAAGCCCTTGTGGAAACAAGGGCCCTGTTTAGCCTAGGGGTTTATAATGAAAAGCAGAAATACAGCATTTGAATCTGGCTAGCTTTCCGCGAGCGTCTGTTTGCCAGCCGCTGATCGCTTCTTCTCCAACTGCCGTACCAGTTTCTTCTCCACGTTCTTCAGCGCGATCTTCCATCTGAATTCAGAATCACTCGCCACCACATCAGGACCCGGTATCCCCACGCGAACCGTCACTGTGCGCGGGCCGAGTACATTCCCCTCCGTTCCTTTAAAATATATATCGATGCCCGTAACCTTAGGATACGCCACCAGAAGGTTCCTTATCATGCTTTCTACCTTGTTCTTCAGATAGCTGTTCATCTTTACCCCTGCCGTCTGAATGTCAATCTTAGCTTCCTTGAAATGAAATTTACTTAACTGCATAGCTATATTTTTTTGTGTGAAACAATACTGCCTTAGAAAATTCCTAACCGGTCCAATACTGTACTATAGCGATCTGCAAGCCCAGGGATGTGCGCAATGGAGGCACCAAATACACGAAGCCGTTAATGACTATCGCGGCAGGGTCACATCAGGAAATAGCAGGATTGGATGGCCGGTTATTAAGCGGCAGAGTAGCTGAAGCGCTTAAGATTCGAGAAGTAATACAGCTTTGAGCAAAAAGGCACAAACTCTGGGAATGACCATGTGAAACAGTTGCAGAGGTCCAGTATAACCGGCTGTGCACCGTGGACATAGCTGCTCGTATGTTTATTGCTGATCATTGCTGCAAAGGTACCAAAAATAACCGGGCTAAGTGCCGCTGCTCCCTCAACATTGGCTTTTCAGCTGCCTTTTCACGTCTTCACCTTCAATACCTTAGAAGAAGGAAATTATAAGAAGTAAAGTTTATATCTTGAGGAGAACCTGCCAACCATGGAAAACAGCACGGTGTCAATAAAGGATGTTTACTCTTCTATGTTCGAGCCGTCACTGCTCCGGGAGATTGAAGAAAAGTCAATGCTGTTTACTGCCAGCGCGGGACAGGAATTGATAAAGGCGGGCCAGAACATAAAGGTGGTTCCCATGGTTCTAACCGGCACGCTGAAGGTAAGCCGGATCAATGATGAGGGGCAGGAGCTTCTGCTATATTACGTAAAGAAGGGCCAGGGCTGCGCCATGACGTTCTCCTGCGGCATGATGTCCCGGCCCAGCCAGGTGGAAGGCACTGCCGAGGAAGATTTGTCTATGCTCTGCGTTCCTGTGCCTGTCATGAATGAATGGATGGGAAAATACCAGTCCTGGAAAGACTTCGTAATGGCCACCATCGTCAACGAGTTCATGGATGTCATCAAGACTGTTGATGAGGTCACGTTCAAGAAAATGGATGGACGTCTCGTCACGTACCTCAGGCAAAAGTCAAAGATCACCGGCTCCTCACTTGTAAACCTCTCCCACCAGCAGATCGCAGATGATCTGGGCACCAACCGTGTTGTCATCTCCCGACTCCTAAAGAGACTCGAAAACGACAAAAAGCTCCTCCTGTTCAGAAACCAGATAAAGCTGCTGAAGGATTTGTAACATTTGTTACAGTGAAAAGTAACATTGTTACCGTCTTTCCCCTGCCCCGCATTGCATCTTTGTATCGTCAAAGCAAACAGCAATGATATCCGGGGACGCCGAAAACCGCATAGAGTAGGCAGCAAAATTCAAAACTTACCATCATGCCTAAATTTGTAATTGAAAGGGATATCCCCGGAGCCGGATCTTTTTCACCTGAAAAGCTTAAGGAAATATCCAATGCCTCCTGCGGCGTCCTCGCTGAGCTTGGCCCCCAGATACAGTGGGTCCATAGCTACGTAACTGATGACAAAATATATTGTGTTTACAACGCCCCCAACGAAGAGATCGTGCGCGACCATGCCCGCAAAGGCGGATTCCCCGCCAATCAGGTAAGCAGGGTTTCTACCATCATCGACCCGGTTACTGCTGAATAAAAAGCCTGATCCCCAAGCAAGAAAGCCGCTGACCCTCAGTGGCTTTCTTGCTTGGATGTGTCCTTTGGTTAAATGAAAGCGATCCCATCAGCACGCTTCACTGGCATTATCTTTTCTCCCTCCTATCAGTTCAATGTACAGCTCATGGAGACGAAGACAGCAAGGACACGAGTTCTATCGAAGAATAAAAGCAAGGCCGGCAAGGCTACCACAAAGAAAGCACCCAGGGCAAGAAAGGCTGTGACCGACAAAAAGCAGCAAAAGAAAGAAGCCAAAGTAGACCTCGATAAAACCTACAACGAGTTCAAAGAGTTCGAAGGCAGGCAATACACAGGCATGAAGATAGGCCGCAGCCATAGATGGAACTATGACCAGGGCGACTGGACCGAAACCAAGATCACTCCGGACCTCTGGCAGATATCTTATGCAGTGACAAAGCGCCGGAAGGGCCGCGCACCCGAGGGTTCAGGTGTGCCCGTGGGCACGGAATATCACTGGTATATACTGGCTCACCAGAATGTCAGAAAGCTGAATGCTAATGACTACACCACTTCTATGACCGGCCTGAAGTATAAGCTCGCCCATAAGCGGGCAGACAAAGAAAAGTGGAGCACGAGCGCCAAAACACAGCGCAGGCGACTGGTGAATCTGCTAAAGACAATGATCGACCAACTGGAGAGTGAGCCTATCCCCTTAGAGATTCAGTATGGCGGCCATCAGTTCACCGGCGAAGCCATACCCATCCCTCAGACGTGTCACGACGGCGCTTGCGAAGAGTGGGAGATCACGCTGAACGACGATCACCTGGGTGTACTAAGACAAATGAAGTCAGGCTGGAAACTGGAAGGCATAGAAGACAGGAAACTGATAAAAGCAATTGGCGAAGCCGTAGCTGCAGCCTAATGAGATCGTAAAGAACCAAACCTAAAGAACAGTCATGCCCGAACTACCCGATCTGCAGGTATTCAGCCGGAACCTTGATAAGCAACTTCGAGGAAAGCAGCTTAAGAAGCTGAATATGGTAAACACAAGTAAGCTGAAAACCACTAAAGCCACCCTCAGGAAAAGCCTTGAAAGGGCTACCCTGAAGAAGGTGATCAGATCGGGCAAGGAATTGCACTTCGAGTTTAGCAATGGCAACGTCCTTGGCTTACACCTCATGCTGAACGGCAATCTGTACTTATACAA
>CAMPJV010000296.1 GCA_946886975.1 uncultured Taibaiella sp.
CTCCTTCTTCGAGATCACCGTTGCCATGGCGTTCCAGGTATTCAAAGAAGAAGAAGTAGACATTGCCGTCATAGAGACCGGCCTCGGAGGGAGACTGGACAGTACAAATGTGATAACGCCAATTCTATCCATCATAACTAACATAAGCTACGACCATAAAGACCTGCTGGGAAATACGCTTAAAGAAATAGCGAAGGAGAAGGCTGGCATCATCAAAACACTGGTGCCGGTGGTAGTGGGCGAGCAACATGATGAGACGGAAAGCGTCTTCTTTGAAACAGCCATTCGCAAGCAAACCACCATCTACTATGCCGAAGCGCTATGGGACCTGGTGCGGACAGGACAGAGCGACAGCTATCAATACTTTAAAGCAGTACGGAAGGCGCACAGAGAGATGTATGACCTTCAGACAGATATCTTAGGGACGTATCAGCAACATAATATTAAGACTGTACTTGCTGCGGTTGAAACACTTGTTGCGAACCAGGGGCTTGATCTTTCCCTTTCAATTACATTCCGAGCGCTTTCAAAAGTAAAAAGACTAACGGGACTGAGAGGAAGATGGGAAAGGCTCGGCTCAGAACCACTTATAATAGCTGACGTAGGCCATAATGCGGCCGGAATAAAAGAAGTGATGGCGCAGTGGCAGCAAGTGGATGCTGTAAAAAAACACATCGTAGCGGGGTTTGTAAACGATAAAGACATAGATGAGGCTCTTGCATTGTTCCCGAAAGACTGTACGTACCATTTTTGCAATGCATCCATCCCAAGAGCGCTGCCGGTGGAGAGCATCAGGCCGATAGCAGAGGCCCACAATCTTCAAGGGAACTATTATAGCTCAGTAGCAGACGCAGTGAAGGGAGCATTCGTTATGATGAATGATCAGGATGCCATGCTTATAACAGGAAGCTTTTTCATTGTAGGAGAAGCCATAGAATACCTGGAAGCTGTGACAAAGCCAACCAAAGAAGATCTGGCGGCCAACAGTTAAGCTACTTGCCCCTGCCCTGAAAGATCACAAGAAGTGTATAAAGCATGATCTTGATATCGAGGGCGAGTGAGCAGTTCTCGATATAGAGCAGGTCATATTTCATACGATCAATCATCTGGTCTACATTTTCGGCGTAGCCAAACTGGACCATGCCCCAGGAGGTGATACCTGGCTTTACTTTGTGCAAATATTTGTAGTGGGGGTGCGTCTTGCTGATGATATCAATGAAGTGTTTTCTTTCAGGACGAGGACCTACCAGGGACATATCACCGATCAGGATGTTGTAGAATTGAGGCAGCTCATCTATCCGCCACTTACGCATGATCTTCCCCCACCTGGTAATTCTTGGATCTTCATCACTGGATAAAGCGGGACCGTGCCGCTCCGCATCGACATACATGGAGCGGAACTTGTAAATATTAAACATTCTGCCAAAGCGCCCCACCCTCTGCTGTTTGTAAATGATAGGGCCGTGGGAAGAAAGCTTGACATTGATAGCGGCGAATAAGTACACCGGAATCAAAATAATCATCGCCACAATCGAAGCGATAATATCAATAGTTCGCTTGCATACACGTTGCCAGTCAGGCATGAGGTCGGGGTAGATATGTATAAGCACGGCATCGTAGACATTGCTGGTCTTAACAGAACCGGAAATGATATCATAAATATCGGGAAGGACCTTGACGACTACAGGACGGTAGCTGAGCCGGGTAAGAATGTTTTCCAGAAGGTGGTGTTCGGAGGAGTCCACAGCCACTATGACCTCTTCTATCTCGTGATCGTCTATAATCTCCTCAAGGTTTGTAAGGCTACCGAGTTGAGGAAGCAGCTTGCTCATTCCATTGGAAGCCTCCTTAGTCGAATAAATAAACCCTTTGAAGATGTTACCGAGTACCTTTTTGCTCTTAATTACTTCGTACAGGTCTACGGCCTGCTGATTACCACCGACTATTAATGTATTGAACCCTATCTGTCCTTTCTTGAGACGGCGCTTTGCTGCATTCAGTACCAGGAGTCGAAGCACCAGCGTACAGATGGTATGTATGAGCAAGTAACGACCCGTAATCTTAATGAAGTAAGAGTAATCGGAAGTGTCGTTGGCGAAGGCTATCAGCGCTATAGTGACACTGCCAATGATACAGGAGACAAGTGTACGGTTTACCTCATTTAAGCGAGACTTGCGATAAAGGTCGAAGTATGTGCCGGAGAGCAGGTAAAGGAACAGCCAGCCCCCTGGAATTATGATCAGTGCTGCCAAAAAATCTTTAGCCTGCAAATGTTCCCAAGAGTTCAAAAAGTTCACTTCGCCGGAGTACTGTTGTCTATAGCCCCACAAAATGATCCACGCGATAGCTGCAGATATATAATCTACCAGTACCAGCTGAAGAATAGCTCTTCTTTTTTCGGGCGAAAGACGCATTATGGTTTTCGGGTGACCACTTTTAAGTTGTCGAAAGCTACGTAACCTGTAGCGGAACCTCCTGGCTGTACTTTCACAATTATCTTATAAACCTGATCAGGGTGTGCGCCGATAAAATCCTGCAGGCCTATATACACCTTGTTCCAATCTGACCTGGGCTTGTAGCCAAACAAATACTGGGGAATGAACGTTCCGGAAGTGGTAGCCAAGCCTATCTCAAAAGGTAAGGTCCCTTTATAATTCAGCTCGATATAGCTTTCCTTTGATGCCGCAAAGCCTGTGGTGGATATTATCTCTGACGAAGAATCATTGTCGAGATAGATGTAGCCTGAATACTTGCCTTCAAACACAAGCTCAGGGTTGTCGACTATAGTAAGGCCGGTATCACCGCTGAACTTAAGGAACGGATTCAAGCCGGTTTCAAAGTTGATGTTGAGTACGTTGAGCAAGGAGTCATTTAAGTAGCCTGTTTCCGGGGTCCATGATACGATCTGGCCCTCAGCAGGAACCAAGGTCATTGTATCCGAAACGAAGAAGGGGTAGGCAGTCAGCACATCATTGATCCCGCTATAGGTCACGCCAGGAACGACCCTCAACTGGCCGGACTTCTCAGCGAGAATGGGAACGGTAGCAGGCAGATCGAACGCGCCGATATTATTGCCATTAAAATAAACCCACACTGATGTAATCTTCTGTGAGCGAGTGCCGACGTAGGTGGAGGTAGGGCGGAAGCTGAAAGAATCAATGTGAAGGAAGGTCGGAACGGGTTCCTCGGGGTTTATCACCTCACAGCTTCCCATAAACACCACGCACAAAAAAAGGAGGATGGAGCTTAGTAATCTCATAATTGCAAGCTATCTCTTAAAAGGTTAAACATTATGCAATTCGTTATGCAGGCTCATCTTCTTCAATATCTGGTGAGCTACATCCATGGCCTGGTAGCCGTCGTGAACCGTCACTTTGGTAGGTCTTCCGGTGTTAATCGCCTCTGCGAAGTCCTGTAGCTCCATGCGAATAGCGTTGGTATTGCCGACTTCGGGCAGCTGAACAGAGATGATCTTCTTTTCGCCATTGCCCACTTCTATTGGGAAGTCCATCATGCCATTCTGCAG
>CAMPJV010000297.1 GCA_946886975.1 uncultured Taibaiella sp.
GGGCCTTACTTTAGGGCGTCTTTTCATAGGTACATAATTGTTGACTGGAATATGTTTCAAAATAAGCGTGGTGGAAATGGCTTGCAAAAGCCGGATGAAGTGAATGGCTCTATACGAGCTTTTGCTGAAGGTAGTCTTGTTTAGCTAGTTTATCTAAACTCATTTTGTTTTCACATGTTGCAAGGACCCATGAATTCAGGCGATAACACTGATGCAAGGTTTGTCGCATGGTTTTTGCAATACTATATAGTAAGGAACCCTTTTAGATAGCAATTCTGATCATCGCATTCGCTTTTCCATTCCGGCGCACCTTGTTGAGGCATTTGTTGCCCGCTTCTGCATTTATTTTTTAATTGACAAAGTATGAGAATAGCGGCGCCAGCCAGCTTAATCGCGCACTTTAAAGGTGCCGGTGAGCAAATGGCCTTTATGTCTGCCTTTTTCCGGAACATTTTCCGGACGGGTTTTGAATTGAATGAATTCCTCCGCCAATGTTTCATTATCGGCTACAAGTCGCTCTCGCTCGTTGGCATCACAGGCTTTATCCTGGGCTTTGTCCTTACACTGCAGTCGGAGCCAACTATGAAGGATTTCGGTGCAGAGAGCTTTGTTCCAAGTATGGTGGCTATTTCTGTTATCCGTGAGATAGGCCCGGTGATCATTGCCCTTATTTGTGCAGGTAAGATATCGTCCAGCATCGGCGCTGAGCTGGGGAGCATGAAGGTGAGCGAACAGATTGACGCGATGGAAGTCTCCGGAGCTAATCCTGTTCAATACTTGGTTGTCACAAGAATACTGGCCTGCGTCATTATGATCCCGCTGCTGACGCTGATGGCTGATGCACTCGCATTGATCGGTGGGTTTGCGGCTTCTAACATCAGCAACGACATCACTCTTGGTCTATACTTCAATAAGGCTTTTGCCGCGGTGGGCTTTGCAGACCTGATACCCGCCGTGGCAAAGACACTCTTCTTCGGTTTTGCCATAGGTTTTGTGGGTTGCTATAAGGGTTATAACTCCAACCGCGGAACAGAAAGCGTGGGAGTGGCTGCAAATTCTGCCGTGGTCGCTGCATCCCTGTGGGTAATCGTTCTGGACGCCATCGCAGTACAGCTAACCTCGGTCTTTGCATACAACTAGCTTGAAAATGAAACAGCAGTCTTCAGATACGATCAATGCAATATTACCGCCGCCGGACACCCGGCAGGTGATGGTAGCTATCAGCCACTTGCAGAAGAGCTTTGGTACAAAGCAGGTACTCTCAGACCTCAACATGCAACTGCATAAAGGCGAGAATCTTGTAGTGCTCGGAAAATCAGGTCAGGGAAAATCGGTCGCCATTAAATGCATGGTTGGGCTTCTTACCCAGGATTCAGGAAGCCTCAGGGTTTTTGATAAGGAGGTAAAAGATCTTTCAGAAGAGGGGCTTAGGGAACTGCGCATCAAGACGGGCTTTCTTTTCCAGAATGGCGCCTTATACGACTCTATGACAGTAGGTCAAAACCTCGAGTTCCCTCTGACGCGTGTGCTGAAACTAAAAGACAGGGACGAAATAAGGCACAGGATACAGGAAGTGCTTGACGGGGTGAGCCTGCCTGACGCAATGGATAAGATGCCCTCCGATCTGTCGGGTGGTATGCGTAAGCGCATCGGCCTTGCCAGGACGCTTATCCTGAACCCTGAGATAATGCTTTACAACGAACCGACCACAGGTCTCGATCCTATTACATCAAGAGAGATAAGCGAGCTGATGCTCCAGATGCAGCAGAAATACCAGATGTCGTCGGTGATAATAACCCATGACATGGCCTGTGCAAAGATCACAGCGGATAGGGTGGTGGTGATGAATGATGGTGAGTTTATAGCAGAAGGAAGTTATGAGGACCTGGAGCGAAGCGATGACAAGCTGGTCAGGTCCTTTTTTATATAAGACGAGCGGCAGCGTTGTCTGCCAGTAAAAACTAATTATGAAAGCAACAGCATCACAGAATATCAAAACGGGCATATTCACCATAGTGGGGATACTCCTTTTCGTTGCAGGTATATTCGTCATCGGCAGCAAGAAGAATATGTTTGGCGAAACTTTCCTAATCTACGGCACCTTCAGCAATGTTGGTGGTCTGCAGGTGGGCAACAACATTCGTTTTGCCGGCATAACTGTTGGCACCGTGGAGGATATCCGTATCGTCTCGGACACGATGATAAGGGTAGACATGCGGATGCAGCAACAGGTGAAGCCCTTCCTGAAGGTAGATGCGCTGGCGAGCATCGGCTCAGACGGACTGATGGGGGATAAGCTCGTCACCATTAACTCTGGTTCGGCAAACGAGGTGAAGATACTTGGCGGTGGCTCCCGTATCAGGACCGTGAACCCGGTGGATTTCGACAAGGTAATCGGAACGTTTACCAATGTTGCCGATAATGCAGAGGTGATAACGCGCGAGCTGGCGGGTATGGCAGTAGCGATAAGAAGTGGTAACGGTACGCTGAGCAAATTGCTTTATACGGATGATCTGTCAAGGAGCCTGGAGGGCACAGCAAAGAATGCGGAAGCGATAACCGGATCGCTCGCAGGAGTAGCTTCTCAGATAAGATCAGGTAAAGGCTCGGTAGGAAGTCTTTTGTACACCGACTCGCTTTCAAATAACATGGAAAGTGTAGTGAATAATGCGAACGCGGCTATGGTTACGATCAATGAAGCGGCTTATGGGTTCAGCGAGAACATGAAGGCTTTGCATGGCAATGTATTCCTGCGTGGTTATTTTAAGCGCAAAGCACTTGAAGGAAATACGGAGACTTCAGAAAGCAAGACAGAACCGGCAGCAAATAATCTGGCCAGCGATATGGATGAGAAAGATCTCCGTGCGATCATCGCAGAAGCACAGAAGGCACTGGACGACAAAGCCAAAAACAAGTAAAACAGTGTTTATCAGGCGCCTATTGCTATCACCGGAGCGCTCGTCAGAATGGTCAGTCCTTCTTTCTTCATGATCGCGTTTTTGGCTATCTCACGAAAGCTGTTCCCGTCAGCACTTGGCTGATAGTCTGCTTCGTTGAACAACTGTACATATCCGGCTGCTTCCTTTATGTATGTGGTAATAAAATTCCGTGTATGCAGCCATGGCAGGTAGTGCGGATCGGTAGCCTCTACAAAGCAGGTAACGAACAGCTTTTCCTGCTCTTTGCGGAGCGTATAAAATAGTTGGAATGAACATGGCATCGAGCTGCTAACCGGCTCATAGGCAATTGTGATCTTGTTCTTCATGGTTCTGGTGGTATAAGGTGATAAAAACGCTCTGACCGCGAAGGTTAGCCGGTCCTTCCTGCCTGCTTTACGATGATTGATTTTTGCATAAAGAATAGCTGATGGAGTTTCCTGATGGCCAGCTCTCCCGCTTTTTTCTCAGCCATCGTCACGAATGCAAAACATTTGGAGCGGCGGCTATATTCGTCCATTACGAGCTTCACTGACCGAACCTCGCCATATTCCGAGAATAGCCTTTTAATGTCTGTTTC
>CAMPJV010000298.1 GCA_946886975.1 uncultured Taibaiella sp.
GGTTTAGGAAGGGCTTATAATCTGACAAACTCAATCTCCGCCTCTTCGCCAAACGCTTCCCTCACCCGCTCCGCATGCGTATCCGTCAACACCACCTGCCCGAAAGCCGTGCCCCTTATAATGCGCAGTAGCGCCTCCATCCTCTGCTGGTCCAACTTTTCGAATATGTCATCGAGCAGGAGGATCGGTAAGTGACCGAGCTCTTTGCTCAGGTATGCATACTGCGCCAGCTTCAGTGCGAACAGGTAGCTCTTCTTCTGTCCCTGCGAGCCAAACTGCTTCAGGTCTATGCCGTTGAAGGTAAAGTCAAGATTGTCCTTATGTATTCCCCTGAGCGTTCTCTGAAGCCGCAGGTCATGTTGCAGCCCTTCATTCAGCCAGCCCAGCAAAGGCTGCTTGTACAGGTCAGACTGGTAAGTTACTCCAATTACCTCCTTCCCCCCGGACAGTTGATGATAAAAGCTATCCAGCAAAGGGATGAACTGCTCTATGAATACCTTCCTTGCCTCAAAGATCAGGCTGCCGGTGGAAGCAAGCTGACTGTTGTAATATTCCAGCTCCGGGCTTTCCGATGGGGGATTTATCGTGTGCAGCTTCAGCCAGGCGTTCCGTTGCAACAGCACTCGCTGGTATATCATCAGGCTCTCAAAGTAGCCCCGGTTGGTCTGGCTTAGTATGCTGTCTATCCATTTCCGTCTTACCTCGCTGCCGTCATTTATCAGCACCATATCGTCCGGCGCTATCATCACGGCGGCATACTTGCCTATGTGGTCCTGTATCTTCTCATACTCCACCCCATCCGCACACAGCTCCTTTTTGCCGTTCTTCCACTTGCAGCTCACCACCTCCACGCGTTCCTCATCCTTGCCAAACACCCCCTCTACCCTGAAGCCATCAGTGCCGTTCTTCACGCTGTTCTGCTGGTAGGCGCTAAAGTAGCTCTTCGTATAACACAAATAGTATATAGCATCAAGCAGATTGGTCTTTCCGCTACCGTTTGGGCCGGTAATACAGGTAATTGGAGCTATAAAATCAAAGGAAGATGAGCTATAATTCCGGAACTGGATAAGTGTTATTTTCTTAATCGTGTTCAATGGGCTGGGGAAGCAACAAAAGTTTTATATTTTCGCACAAATTTAAACAAACGGTGCAGACTCCATTCGGAAAGGAAACTTATTTATACTGGTACGAAATAATGCTGCTTTTGCGTCGGTTTGAGGAAAAAGCCGGCCAGCTCTATGGCATGCAGAAGATACGGGGGTTTTGCCATCTCTACATAGGTCAGGAGGCTGTAGCCGCAGGCGCTATGACGGCCATCCGCGACGATGACAATATGATCACCGCCTACCGCGACCACGGTCTCGCTATCGCTAAGGGCATCCCTCCGAAAGAGTGTATGGCCGAGCTATATGGCAAGGCGACTGGCTGCACCAAGGGAAAAGGTGGCTCCATGCACTTCTTCTCTAAGGAAAAGCGCTTCTTTGGAGGACACGGTATCGTAGGTGGACAGATAGGTCTGGGAGCTGGTATCGCCTTTGCAGATCAGTATCTTGGCAACGACCGAGCTACGCTCTGTTATTTTGGTGATGGTGCCGCCCGTCAGGGTATCCTTCATGAAGCCTTCAATATGGCTGTCCTCTGGCAGCTGCCTGTTGTCTTTATATGCGAAAATAACCACTACGCGATGGGTACTTCCGTTTCCCGCACATCCAAAGTGCTGGACATCTACCGCCTTGCTGACGCATACGATATGCCAGGCGACTCAGTAGACGGAATGAGCTGTGAAGAAGTACACAAAGCAATAGACCGCGCTGTTCGTCGCGCACGTGAAAAGGGGGGACCAACCTTCCTGGAAATAAAGACCTACCGTTACCGCGGCCACTCCATGAGTGATCCTGCCAAGTACAGAACTAAAGAAGAACTGGAAGAGTATAAAGAAAAAGATCCCATTAACCAGGTACTCAAGACCATAATGGATAATAAATGGGCTACTGAAGAGGAAATAGAGCAGATAAACGAGAAAGTACGTACTGAAGTCGAGGAGTCAGTCCAGTTTGCGGAGGAAAGTCCATGGCCGGATGACAGTGAAATGTATAAAGATATTTACGTACAGGAAGATTATCCGTATATTACCGACTAATTGCCTGATTAACAGGCGAATATTCCATCAGAACACAACCATTTAGAACCTAAATAAATTATAATTACCAGAGTAACATGGCAAATACCACAAGAAATAAACCAGGTGTAGAGCGAATTAAAAATGAAGACTATAACCCACTGGATAATATCCAGGTAACCTACGAGAAGAATAAATCCCGTATCAATACCGGTCTCACTATATTGGTAGTAGCCATTGTAGGCTTCTTCGGGTATAAGAAGTTTATTCAGGAACCAAAGCAGGCTAAGGCAGCAACGGCTATTTCTTACGCTCAGGCTTACTTTGCGCAGGATTCACTGAACAAAGCGCTCAATGGCGACGGTCAGCACGACGGTTTCCTTCGTATCATAAAGAAGTATGACGGCACAAAGGCTGGCAATCTCGCCAACTACTACGCAGGCATCAGCTATCTTCAAATGAACGATGCCAAAAACGCCATTAAGTATCTGAAGGAATTTGACGCTCATGGTACTAACGTGCAGTATGTAGCTAACGGTGCCCTTGGCGATGCTTACATGGAATCAGGCAACGTAAAGGAGGGTATAGAGTATTACAACAAGGCTGCTTCTAACAAAGACGACAACCTGCTTACTCCAATGTATCTGCAGCGTGCAGGCATAGCTTATGAAATGAGCAATCAGCCTGATAAAGCTAAGGAAGTGTATAAGCGTATCCGTGACGAATATCCCCAAAGCCAGCAGGCAAGGGAAATGGATAAGCAGCTTGCAAGGCTCGGAGTCCTGGACTAAAACAAATTAACTTCTATTGAGAATCCTCTCAGGCTATTGGCTTAGAGAGGATTTTCTCGTATCAGGGATACTAATAATGCATAGCCACCTTGGGTTAAAGTTTTAAGACTTCGCTAAATATTTAGGGTTTAGGATTCAGAGTTTAGGATTTGGAGTTTAGAGTTTCGTATTTCAGATTAGTATTTAGCCTCTCGCCTCTTTACCTTTGCACCGTTTATGGCCCAGTCGCAGCATAGCCAGTCGTTGTTCAATACGGAAGCACTTAACGAGCTTACTAACGCACGCGTAGCAATCGTTTGTACTGAGTGGAATGAAAAGATCGTGGGTGAGCAGCTAACAGGCTGTGAGCGGATACTTGCGGGGTTCAGCGCAACGGTCATAGATAAAGTGACGGTTCCCGGAAGCTTTGAGCTCCCATTTGCCTGCAAGCGCA
Source organism: uncultured Taibaiella sp. (assembly GCA_946886975.1). Next base: position 3,344 of record CAMPJV010000298.1, read on the forward strand.
TATGGGACCATTATGCCATCATAGCTGAAGACCTGAGGCCGGAGGCGATCATCGCTTTTGGAGCGGTCATCCGCGGCGGCACACCCCACTTTGAATATGTGTGTAAGGCAGTTACCGAAGGGATCACCCAACTGAACGTCACATTACCAATCCCAGTTATCTTCGGC
>CAMPJV010000299.1 GCA_946886975.1 uncultured Taibaiella sp.
GTTGAGTCCCAGCTCGTTGTATGGTCCGGCTATGTGGTAGTAAGAGCGGGCGTAATGTACCTGGAACTTATTGAGGTAGATACTTGCTCCGAATGAGAAACCGGCAAGGGCGGGCTTGTCTTTCAGGCTGAGTTCTCCCCTGCGGAGATGGTTGTAACCCACAACCACTGCGAGTCTTTTTCCAAGGGTAACTTCTGCTGCAAAAAGGAAGTGGCGGAATAGCTTATCGACGAAATAGGACTTGTTCTCTGCCGTAGAATCCGCAGACCCAAAAAGACTTGTGCTTTCGACATCCGCGGGATTATTATAGCGAATGTCCCACTCGTATAAATGATGGACGGTGGCCATGAGGCGCAGAGGCAGGTGGGCAAAGCGCTTGGAGATGCCTATCTGGAGGTCGAAGGGCAGAGGTTCCGCACTGTTGTTAGGATTGTACTTCTGCACCATGAAGCCAATATTCTTTGCTACGGCACCGATAGTAAGCAGTTTGGCGGTGTCATTGTATGCTATACCTACATCTGCAAGTAAGGCAGAGGCACGCTTGTCGTAAAGGGAAGAGTGAGCCCATTTAAGAGCCGCTCCGTAGCGCCAGTTTTCCTTGTACTGCTTAGACGCGCCGAGGGTGATGGCATAATCGGAAGCCTTGAAGGTGCCGAACTGGTTGCCGATATTGTCGGTCTGTTCAAAGCTGCCGTAGTTCAGGTATTGGATGCCGAGCGCGAATGAAGTATTCAGCTTCGGTACGTGATAGCCGTAGTTCAAGTTCATGACCTTGATGCCGGCATAAAAGCTGTTGTAGTTAAGGCCAAGCTGGTTGTGCAGGCCTGGTCTCATCAATGAGGGATTCTGCAAGGCGAAGGAAATGTCCGGCTCAGGATTCGCGACGCTTATTCCTCCAAGCGCAGAGATGTGGGGCGCATTGGGCATCCTGAGGAATTCCATAGCAAATCTTCCCCCCGTCACCTGGGCATGGGCAGACTGGCAAACTAGTCCTGAAAGCAATAAACAAGTCCATTTAATCCAACGCATACACATGAAAACGTAACTCCTGAAGAATTATTGCTGTTTAAAGAAAAGCAGATCAGCTTGTTGCCTCGGACTCGGTATATACTTTCTGCAGGTCCTCTATCAGCGCCCTGCTTACGCCGGTGTTGGAGAAGCCGCCATCATGGAACAGGTTCTGCATGGTGACCATACGAGTATAGTCGCTAAACAGGAGTGTACAGAAGTTAGCACAATCCGCGGCAGAAGCATTCCCTAGCGGAGACATCTTCTCCGCATAATGATAAAAGGCATCGAAACCAGTAACACCTGAACCAGCGGAGGTTATGGTGGGCGACTGTGACACTGTGTTCACCCTTACCTTCTTAGCGAAGCCGTAGTGGTAGCCAAAGCTCCGGGCTATGCTTTCCATCAGCGCCTTTGCCTCTGCCATGTCGTTGTAGCCGGGGAAGGTCCTTTGGGCGGCAATGTAAGTAAGCGCCACCACTGAGCTCCACTCATTCAGCGCGTCGAGCTTCATGGCTGTCTGCAGTACCTTATGAAGGCTGAGGGCAGATATATCAAGCGTCTTTAAGAAATTCTCGTAGTTGGTGTCGGTATATTCAATGCCCTTACGCACGTTTGGCGACATGCCTATGGAGTGCAGCACAAAGTCCAGCTTTCCGCCTAAAAGGTCCATACTCTTTTCGAACAGAGCCTCCAGATCGGGCACAGAGGTAGCATCTGCTGGAATCACCTGCGCATTACATTCCTTAGCCAGTTCATTGATCTTACCCATACGAAGAGCGATGGGAGCATTGGACAAGACTATCTGTCCGCCTTCAGCCACTACGCATTGTGCTGTCTTCCACGCTATGGAACGCTCATCGAGCGCACCGAATATGATTCCTTTTTTTCCTTTAAGGAGTTGATTTGCCATGAGGCTATTGTGCATTGTTGACTGGTAAAAGTAGAAAAAACAATTAAGACTTATGTTGCTACTGTAACCCTAAATGGCCTCTTTTAAATGAAACTTTGTTTAAGTTTAATTGCTAATATCTCTGTTATGTCTGCCGTCACGAAAAGAATAGCCTCTATCGACATACTCCGTGGACTGGTAATGATCATTATGGCACTTGATCATACAAGAGACTTCTTCACCAATTTCCAATATGAGCCTACGGACCTGGAGCATGCGAGTACCGCCATGTTCTTTACCAGGTGGATCACCCATTTCTGTGCTCCTGTGTTTGTCTTTCTATCAGGCACGAGCGCCTTTCTATCCCTCACGAGGGGCGGAACGCGCAAGGAAGCGTCTATAAAGCTCTTTACGCGAGGACTGTGGCTTATCATCCTTGAGCTTACGGTAGTCCGACTTGGATGGACGTTCAATCTTGACTATAGCATAGTGGTGATGCAGGTGATCTGGGCCATAGGCTGGAGCATGATCTTCCTTTCAATTCTTATCTTTCTGCCCCTGCGGCTGATTGCCATAATAGCACTGGTGATGATCTTTAGCCATAACCTGCTGGATGGGATGCATGCGGCCCAATATGGCGGCGTGTGGTGGAACATGGTTCACGAGTTCGGGTTTATTCCATTCGGGGAGGGCAGGATGCTGGCGGTGATATATCCCCTGGTGCCATGGATCGGTGTGATGGCTGCGGGGTATTGCTTTGGCTCCATCATGCAGCAGGAGGAAAAGAAGAGAGCTCGGCACCTTTATGCAATAGGTTTCTCGGCGATCATACTCTTTATCGTCCTCCGGTGGTTCAACAATTATGGCGACCCCGCACCGTGGCAAGTTCAAGCGACCTGGGGGCGCACCTTTCTGTCGTTTATCAAATGCACCAAATACCCTCCTTCCCTGCTTTACCTGCTCATGACGCTAGGACCTGCGATAGCTGCAATGCCGCTGCTGGAGAAGCTAAACGCCAGGCTGGCTGGGTTCTTCACTGTGTATGGCCGAGTGCCGCTATTCTACTATGTGCTGCACATTTACCTTATTCACAGCATGGCAGTGATAGTTGGCCTTATCCACGGTTTCCCGGTGAGCCATTTCACAGAGAATGTCTTTAACCTCAGTACCGATGGTTGGGGCTTTGACCTTGGCGTTGTGTACCTTTTCTGGCTGACGACAGTTATACTTTTATACCTGCCCAGCAGGTGGTTCATGAAGGTGAAAATGACATCGAAGAGGTGGTGGCTCAGTTACCTCTGAGGTACTACTTACCGAACTTCTTCTTCAGCAGGTTAAGGGCGTCATTGATATTCGTCTCTTTCACTGGTTCCCTTCTCTGCTCGGGCCTGTCCCTCCTGAAGTTTTTCGGAGCTTTTACCGGCGCCTCCATGGTTTGCTTTATGGAGAGCGCTATTCGCTTCCTGGCCACATCCACCTCCAGCACCTTGACTTCCACCTTTTGGTTCAGCTTGAGTGCCTCATTAGGATCGGTGATGTAGGTATGGGATATCTCCGATACGTGCACAAGGCCATCCTGCTTTACGCC
>CAMPJV010000300.1 GCA_946886975.1 uncultured Taibaiella sp.
GCTTTTCAATAAATTATTGGAGCGCCGGCAGCAGGTTGCAAAGAATGCGGGGTTCGATAACTACCGTGACTACAAGTTCAGGGAATTAGGAAGGTTCGACTATACACCTGACGATTGTTTTGAATTTCATCAGGCGGTAAAGGAACATATTCTTCCACTACAGAAGATGCTGACGTTGCACAGAAAGAAACGGCTGGGGCTGGATGTACTTCGTCCATGGGACACTGATGCTGAGCCTAAGGGTGTTGAACCCCTTCATCCCTTTGAAACGGGAAAGGAGCTGGCGGATAAGACTATTGAAGTATTTAATCGTTTACGTCCGTTCTTCAGCCAATGCATTTACGTGATGGTAGATATGCGGAGGCTGGACCTTGAGAGCCGAATTGGGAAAGCACCGGGAGGATATAACTGCCCATTGGCTGAAACGGGTGTGCCTTTTATATTTATGAATGCGGCGGGAACAGTAGGTGATCTTATAACAATGATGCATGAAGGGGGACACGCAGTACACTCATTTCTTTCCCATCCGCTACCGCTGAATGCCTTCAAGGAATACCCGATGGAAATAGCCGAGGTGGCCAGCATGAGTATGGAGCTCTTTTCCATGGAGCACTGGGATGTTTTCTTTAAAGATCAGAAGGAACTGCACAGGGCGCAGCTAGAGGAAATGGAGCGGGTGATAAGTGTACTTCCCTGGATAGCTACAATAGATAAGTTCCAGCACTGGCTATATACCAACCCGGGACATACTAATGAAGAACGGCAGGAGAACTGGATGAAGATCTTAAATGAGTTCACAACAGGTGTCGTGGACTGGAGCGGTTTTGAAGAATACAGGGCTAATTTCTGGCAGAAGCAGCTGCACCTGTTCGAGGTACCATTCTATTATATAGAATATGGTATAGCGCAACTGGGAGCTATCGCAATGTGGCGCCAGTACCGTGAGAATAAGGAGAAGGCGCTGGATAACTATATGGCGGCACTGAGCATGGGATATACAAAGACGCTTAAAGAACTTTACTCTACTGCCGGTATTAGGTTCGACTTTTCACCTGCGTACATAAAAGAGCTCGGCACATTTGTGAAGGACAGATTAGGTGAAATGGGTGTAAGTGAGGCGTAGCATATCGAGACTATTTTTGTTTGACACGGCCGGCATATGCTGGCCGTCTTTGTTGCAGGAGGCCTCGCATGGCATAGTTTATAGGCTCCTCGTTAGAAAATCCACTCATGAAAGGAATAGTGGCAGTAATGATAAGCGCCCTTATTCTATTTGTTGCATGCAGGAGCAGCTATCCTGTTACAGAAGAACAGTTTACGATTAAGAAGTCTGAGGTGAACCTGGAGAACGGGAAGAACCTCGCATTTAACGTGTGCGGGCAATGCCACTATAATTACCATGTCAAGAGTTTTATTGGTAAGGAGATGAGGGACCTGCCAGGTTTTATGGGTAGGATATACTCTTCTAATCTTACCAATGGTCATGACCTTGCCAAATACAACGACGCGCAACTATTCTACCTGATTAAGACAGGTATAGCCCATGATGGCAGATTCATCCCTTATATGATCAGACCTACCATTGCAGATAAAGACCTGAAGGATATAATAGCTTATTTGCGAACATCTGATGCGCCCCTGAAGAAAAATGATAGTGTTGTTGGAAGGAGCAAGATTTCTTTCCTCGGCAGGCTGGCAACCAAGATAGGAGCGAAGCCTCAGCCTTACCAGTCTAACCCGAAGCCAGTGAATAATCCCGTTGCCCAAGGCAGGTACCTGGTCGATATTGTTGGGTGTTATCATTGCCACTCTAAGAGCATTCTAGGACTGAACTATACTAACCCGGAGGCATCAAAAGGTTATATGGCGGGGGGAATGAGGTGGAAAATAGATGGGAACAAGGTTTGGGCTTCCAATATTACACCTGATGTTTCTACAGGAATAGGTGAGTATGATACGGTTTCCTTCAGGAATGCGGTGAGAGAAGGCATTGGACTAAATGGACTGAAGCCGGAAGGAAGGCCGCTACAGTACCCGATGCCTCATTTCAAGAGGCTTACTGATAAGCAGGTGGATGCAATATTCACCTATATGAATAGTCTACAGTCGATTCATAACAAAGTAAAAGGACATTAAGAAAAGGCACTGATCAAGGGCACAGAACTTCGGCAGTGGTGAAGGGAGTTGCACCTGTGGCGGGGTCTACTTCGTCTTCGAAGACAAGCTTGCTAGTGTCGGCTGTGCCATAGTGGATGCAGCCACCTGGTGTGCCACCGTTTGTAAGAAGATACAGGTAGGAGCATGTATCGATGTTCCTTTGTCCGCTATTGAAGCGGATACGTACCTGATAAAGGGGATCTGTAGCCATATTTCCGTTCTGGTCTTTGCCGTCCCAGCCCTGGATAAAAGGGTTGATGGACTCGAACAGGACTTCGCCATTGAGTCGGGCTACAGTATAGACAACATTTGTAAGGTTGATGCCTTGCAGGCGGGCAATGTCATTCTTACCATCACCATTGGGAGTAAAAGCAGTTGGAACTATCAGCCTGTAGTTGGATAATGGGTCTATAAATCCAAGATAATGGCTGCAGGCCTCTGGCAGACCGCTGATCGGTGTAGTTGATTTATTGCATCGAACGAACAGACATGCAATAACCACACTGATAGCAAGACCAAATATCCTCATAGAGACATGTAAGTTAAGCAAAGGATCATCATTCGAAAAGGTAGGATGCCTTCTCGAGGCTTTCTGGCTTGCCGACGTCTATGAAGATATTGCCGGTGTGGTCGAAGCCTTTGATCATTTGGGTTTTGGCGAAGTGGAGGAAGACATCTATCATAGAGAACTTTCCCTGGAAGGGCATGTTCAATATTTCGGTGGAAAGGACCTGGACGCCGCTGAAGGCGAAGGGGTTTAGGGATAGCACTTCGCGGGATATCTTTTGCTCGCCGGTGGTGTTGTTGGTCCAGCCGCAGAGGATCATGTGCTCGTCGAAGAGCAGCTGACGGGTGGAATTTCTTTTCATTACGGCTAGTGTGGCGAGGGCGTCTGACTCCTGGTGGGCTTCTATCATCCTGCTCAAGTCGAGGTTAGTGAGGACATCTACATTGATGACTACAAAGTCTTCTTCTCCCTCAAAATACCAGGCTGCTTTTTGGAGTCCTCCTCCGGTCTCAAGGACCGACTCGCGCTCATCGGAGACTGTAACCCAGCTACCATAGCCGCTGTTCTCATTTATCGCTTCGTCTATCTGATCGGCGAAGTGGTGGACGTTCACAATTACATCTTCGATGCCGAACTTCTGCAGGTAGCGAATAGTATGCTCCAGCAGGGTCTTTCCGCTCACTTCAGCAAGGGCTTTGGGATGGTGATCAGTAAAAGGCTTGAGCCGGGTACCGAGACCGGCGGCAAAGATCATAGCTTTCATGTATGAACCACAGAGGTAACTGTTTTGGGATTACCTGAGGAGGTAAAAGTATTAC
>CAMPJV010000301.1 GCA_946886975.1 uncultured Taibaiella sp.
ACACTATGGTGGCTGTCAATAGCGACCAACTAAGAATAGAAACCGTGTATTTCTTTTCTCTTGTGATTGTAGCAGTGCACGCGTTGCTTCCCTACTATTTCGTGCGATTTCTGGAAGGAGAGTTCTACGTTCTGCGCAATCTGCCATATTCTCTACTGACCAGAATGAGTATCTACCTGATCGCCTATGCTGCCATCCTGCTCCCGGAGCTTATATTCCTGCTGGTTCATACAAAAAACGCCCTCTCTTTCAACACTATATCCAGCGTCTGGGTACTTACTATTTCCGAGCTGTGTTTTCTTACCGCATTGCTCTATTACCCAAGGATGAATGTGGAGCGTTATCCGCTTGTTGTACTGTCCCTGATCGTTTTAAGTATACTGTTACTGGCTGGAATCAACTGCTGGCTATTCGCAGCCCTCTTGCTGGTTGTCTCTATATTGCTATTCACTTTACTCTATTACCGCTACGAACGAAAAACGGAGGAGATAGCTTAGGAGGAAGAAGCCTCAATATGGCCACGCCTGTTGTACTCTGAAGATTGGGTTTGCTAAGGATTACCCCTCAAAATCACCCGCATGGCATTCATAGGGATGAGCTATTAAGGTCAATACGGTAGTAAATTTATCCTCAGAGCTATTGCGAATGTTCAATGAAAGTCATTGTCCCTACTGTCATGGAGTGAAGAGCCTGATGCCCGGCCATATCTACGGTCTCCTGCAAGCTACTCCTATAGCGGATATGAGTAAGGGTACCAGCGGGCGTACTCCCAGGCTGTCCAATACGGCGAGCTTCACACGGCTCCTTTTCGTTCACCCGGCCACTTCAAATGATATTGACAGGATCTCTTCAGTGAAGCGCTCTACGCGGGAGGAGCTTTTCAGAAGATTAGCTTTAGCCACAGATTTTATGGAGGCAAACCTGGGCCACAAAACCACACTTGAGCATATTGCGACTGCAGCATGCCTGTCCGTTCATCATTTCAAGCGGGAGTTCAAGATACTGTATGGAGTTACCCCCCATCGCCACCTCTTCTTAAAAAGGATAGAACGAGCAATGTATTTGCTGCGCGGCAGTTCCCAAACCATAGCTGAAGTTGCGGAAGCAAGTGGATTTGAAAACACCAGTTCCTTCATCCGTCAATTCAGGAGATTCTCCGGATTCACACCTGGCCAGTTTAGGAAAGCGCTTCGCTAGTTCCGTAGGGGCTATCCTGCCTCCAAAGGAGATGAAACAATGGCAATGGTTTTACCGGCTTTAAGGTTATAGATCATGAACTTCCCGTCTGCGGAGACAGATACCCGCGCATGCTCCTCGCCGTGATCCGCCTGGGTGAGCTGCTGCTTTCCTGTTCCATCAGTCTTGATGCGATATAGGGAATAGGTGCCTTTCTCCATAGACGAGTAATAGACCCACTGCCCATCATAACTGAACATTGGCCAACCATGAAAAACAGATGGGGTTTGAGTAAGATTGTCCAAAACAAAGCTGGGGACGTGCAGGATGAATACATCATCGGTCGCCTCACTGTTGCGCAGCAGCACGATAGATTTCATATCAGGGGCGTAGCGAGCACAGGTTTCGTTTTCAGGGCTGCTCGTCAGTCGTTCAGTGGTTCCTGATGAAATAGTATATCTATAAACATCAAACTCGTTATCATTCCGGTCGGAGTTAAATAAAAGATATTGACCATCGGGACTGAAGTAAGGGTGAATATCTCTTGAATTATGCGTGGTGATCCGCCTAAGGTCTGAAGCGTCTGTCCTCATTATGTAAATCTCCTCATTATTGTCCCTATCACTCACGAAGGCTATCCACTTGTTATCCGCAGACCAGTCAGGGAAGTTGTTATTGAAGTCGTCATTGGTTAATCGCCGTCCGTTCTTTCCATGAATGTCGCAGATAAACAACTGCCACTTTCCGGTTTTATTGGATTGATACAATATGCTTCTGCCATCCCGGGATAGCCTGGGGTATGCATGCTCTACTCCAGAGTCTTTCAGAATGATCGTCGGCTGGGACTGTTGTGCGTATGCCACAGCAACCAGGAGGATCAGAATTGGTACAAAGAGAAATCGCATAGGTACATTGGTTTAAGCGTTCTAATTGCCTAACCAATGCAAAAAAGCAAAGATTCAGCCGATCTAGTGTGCATAAAAGGCTATTTTTTCTCGCCTGGTATCTTTCTAGTATGGTCCTGGTCGTTTGACAAACAGTTTCATTTACATTTAAATTACGTTCAGAATGATCTCATACAACGTTTTCGTGCGGAAGTTGCTAGCTAGTACCAGCAGGCTGTTGATTCTAACCCTATCTGCCTGGCCGGTGGTGGCACAGCAACGCCCTGATACTACCTATCAGCCTGCTGTCGTGGCTGAATTCCGGGACGATGAGCATACCGTCATCATCATAGATGAGGCACATCACAATTTCCATACTGCTTCGGGAGGGTACCGTCCTTTTGCTGACCTTCTTAACAGACACGGCTATATAATAAAGCCCGGTATCAAGCAATTCTCAGCAGCCGGGCTAAAAGGCGTAAAGGTCCTTTTGATCGCTAATGCCCTTAACGAGGTAAATGGTACCAATTGGGCCTTACCGACGCCCTCCGCCTTTACACCTGAGGAGATAAGGGAAGTAAACGAATGGGTAAAGCAGGGCGGCGCTTTATTCCTGATCTCGGACCATATGCCGTTCCCTGGTGCAGCGGCTGAATTGGCTGCCTCCTTTGGCTTTCGCTTCTACAATGGGTTTGCGTTCGACAGTACCGACAGAGAGAAGAACTACGATATCTATAAGAGGTCTGATGGCAGCCAGGGTCCGGTTGGGAAATTGCTCCGGGTGAATATTGACAGCATAGCCTCCTTCACCGGCCAGGCATTTGACATACCTGAACAGGCTACTTCTTTGCTTAATACCAGCGATCGGCATACCATACTGCTCCCCTCCGAGGCCTGGGTCTTTAACAAAAACACTCCCAGTCTATCCGCGAAGGGGAAATCGCAGGGGGCTATTATGGAGTATGGCAAAGGGAGGGTTGCCGTATTCGGAGAAGCTGCAATGTTTACCGCACAGATAGCCGGGGGGATGAAGGTCGGGATGAATTCTAAAGCCGGGGCTGGCAACTATCTGTTACTTCTTGCACTGGTCAGGTGGTTGAAGCACGAAGGTTGACAATACACTACACAAACGGAGCAGAAGCTATCCTTGCAGGCCTGACGGCACCGTTCAACGATTTCTTTCCTATAAGACTAAGCAAAGCACAACCCAACGGGTAACAATTGTATCCATTTGGCTCCATAGGGCAAAATATACGTGCTGGCACGGATGGTAAGTGTCTGAAAAACAACGGAAGTTTGCATTAAAATCAAAATAGCTTTATTTATGAAACTCCAATCTTACCTTCTAACTACATTATTAGCTGCTTCAACGCTATTCACGTCCTGCAAGAAGACGGATGATGTCCTTAAC
>CAMPJV010000302.1 GCA_946886975.1 uncultured Taibaiella sp.
CATTGATCTTTCTTTCCGCGCTCTCGCTCAGCGCTGCCCCCGGCGACACCACCTGGGTTCAGGCTCACAACGATAAACGGCTCGACCAGTGGGCAGCGAACTTTGACTCAACAGTCACTTTCCCCGACGGCTCGGTGTCCTACCGCAAGATCATCATGGTCTTTACACTAGGAAAGTATGTGTGCGGCGTTACTCCATGTTCTGACTGGGATTACACTGTACAAACTAAAATTATGACTCCTGGTGGCGATACTCTCGAGTTGGGCCGTCTCATCACACCCTATGCTAACAGCGCTCGTATGACGGCAAACTGGAGAGGTGTATACAATTTTGATGTTACCGACTACTACCACCAGCTCAAGAACACCGCTACCGTCCGCGTGCACTATTCAGGTTATTCAGGCGGCTTCACTGCCAATGTTAAGTTCGCCTTCATCGAAGGTACCAGACCCCGTGATGTCGTGGGTATCACCCCTATATGGAAGAATAGTTACAATTACGGTCACGGTCCGGTTGCGATCAATAATGCACTGGCGAATGTTAATCTTACAGCTCCGTCGGGCACGGTCTCTGCAGAAAGTAAGTTTACCATTACCGGCCATGGCGGCGATGCTCAGAATTGCGCAGAATTCTGCCCCAATACATATACCATGAATCTGAATAACAACCAGCTCGTTCAGCAGAATTTCTGGCGGGCAGACTGTGGATTCAATAACTTTTATCCTCAGAACGGTACCTGGGTCTACGATCGCGCTGGCTGGTGTCCCGGGGATCTTGTTCACGGCTATTCTCATGAGCTTACAGGCGTTACTGCAAACAGCAATTATACGCTAAACGTCACCTTTCCCCCTTATACATCAAACCCGAGCAGCAATGGTAGCAGAGCGTCTTATATTATAGAAAGCGCCGTTGTCTACTATGCTGGCTTCAACAAAGTCCTGGATGCGTCTTTGGATGAGGTGGTCAACCGATCAAATGCTGAATCTCTGTTCCGTGGCAATCCCAGCTCAAGTAATCCAACTGTCCTGGTCAGGAATACAGGCAGCACACCCATTACCAGTATTAAATTTGAGTATGGTCTGGTGGGCGCTCCTCTTGATCAGTATACCTCAACCAACTTCACGCTTGGTCCTTTGAAGGAAGTACTTCTGGTACTACCCAATACAAGTGCTTTGAAAGCAGCAACCGGCAGTAATAACGTGTTTATTGCAAATATCCTTGATGTAAATGGGCAGGCTGAAGATGACCACACCAACAACACCCTGACATCCACCTTCACAGCTGCGCCTGTATGGCCTACCACCGTTAGGATCAGCTTTAACACAAATGGTTCTTTAGTAAACGGCATAAGCGAAACATCATGGAAGATCTATGATGCCAGCGACAATATTGTTGCTCAGCGGATAAATAATGCTCCATCTACAACCTATACCGACACCGTGGTCCTTGGTAATGGTTCTTATCGTCTCGTAGTAGATGATGCGGGCTGCGACGGTATTAACTGGTGGGCATATCAATTCTACAATCCGAACCCGGGTATTGGTTCAGTACAGGTAAGAAGCATGGTGCCAAGCAATCCACTCCCCATGAATGGCTATTTTAATGGAGATTTCGGTTGTGGCTTCACCCAGTACTTTACATCCGACTGGCCTGCCGGAGTTGATAATATTACTGGCGCAAATACAGAGCCATTCATAGAAGCTTTCCCCAACCCCGCCCAGCAGACTGTTACCGTTTCCCTTGCAGGTGTCAATAAGGTAACCGGCACACTGAATGTTGTTGACGCCCTCGGTCGTGTCGTGCTCTCTCACCAGTGCGCCGCTCCCGTAGAGCACCTCAACACCAGCAGGTTAGCTAATGGCATGTACACAATCGTTTATACTGATAACTCCGGAAAGCTCCAGACAAGACTATTAATTGCTAAATAAAGCACTCAGGAACTTAAACAGCGAAAGGGTTGCTCAGCAACCCTTTCGCTGTTTAGTACGCTATCAACATGGGCACTCGCGGTTAATACCCACTCCCAATAGGGGGAGGGTTGGGGAGGGGCCTTAATTATCCTACTTTTGCCTCTCCATCTTTGTCCGAACGTATACAGAAGCTAAAGAACTTCCTTCAGCAATCTCCCGATGATTGCTTCCTCAACCATGCCCTGGCACTGGAGCATGTGAAGCTGGGAGAAGACGCCGATGCCAAAGTCTTGTTCGAGAAGAACCTCAGTTATGATCCCGCCTACATAGCGACCTACTACCACTATGGCAAGCTGCTGGAAAGGGTAGGCGAGCAGGATAAAGCTATAGCCACATATGAGCAGGGCATGGCCGCTTCAAAATCTGTAGGCGATATGCACACTTACAACGAGCTTCAGGGAGCTTACGAAGATCTTGTCTATTGAATCATGGACCTACTCGCAGAGTTCAAAGCAAACTGGAAATACAAGGCCTTCGCAACCGAGGATCAGAAAGTCCTGCTCGCGGTAAGCGGAGGTATGGACTCTATGGTAATGGCCCACCTCTTCCTGCGCTCCGGCATCTCATTTGGCATAGCCCACTGCAACTTCCAGCTTAGAGGTGATGATGCAGAAAAGGACCAGCACCATGTCCAGTCCTGGGCAGCGGAAAATAACATCCCGTTTCACACCACCCGCTTCAACACACAGGAGACCGCAGATAACTGGAAGAAAGGCATCCAGGAAACGGCCCGCATCCTCCGCTATGAATGGCTCGATGAGATCCGCGTAGCCAAGGGTTACAAGTACTTAGCGACAGCTCACCATGCCAATGACAATGCCGAAACCCTCCTCATGAATCTCTTCAAAGGCACCGGCATCAGCGGACTTCATGGTATCCCTGAAAAGACGGATACACTTATCCGCCCCCTGCTCTTCGCTCACCGGCAGGATATTCTCAGTTATGCCTCGCAACAAAACGTCCCCTTCCGTGAAGACGTATCCAATAGCAGCGATAAGTATCTGAGAAATGCGGTAAGGCTCAACATAATACCTGTTGCAGAGAAATACTTTCCAGCCGTAGTGGCTCAGCTAAACGACAGCATCCACCGCTTCGCCCAGGTAGAAGAACTCTACATCGAGGCCGTCAATGCAAAGCTGAAGAAGCTCGTCGACAAACGAGGCAGCGACCTCTATATTCCCGTACTGAAGTTCCTGAAGGCCAAACCGCTTGAGGCAATCGCTTATGAGCTGTTCCGCCAGTATGGCTTCACCGCCGCCCAGATCCCCCACATAATTGAGCTCACAGAGTCAGACAGCGGTCACTTCATGGAGTCTGCCTCGCATAAGGTCATCAAAGATCGCGACTTCCTCATTATCACCACCCGCGCCACCGCCGACACAGATTTCATCACCATAGACGGTGTGCCCTGCACCATTGAGGCAGGTAAGCATCACTTCCATTTTTCCCTGGCTAAGAACAGCGGCGCTATTCCCACTTCACCACACATAGCATAT
>CAMPJV010000303.1 GCA_946886975.1 uncultured Taibaiella sp.
CCTGATATCTTTAAAGGCGAGCTTTATCATCTAATCGCTCAGTTTCTTACCGGTTAAACTAAGATATATAGTTTCGAGATTGACCGTCATGATCTCTATGTGTGCAATGTCGAGGCCTGCTTCATTGCATTTCAGGATAATAACAGAGAGGTCTTTCTTCAGATCAGACGAAAAGAAATGGATGGCGTTATCTGCCCGCCTGGCATTTGGCCATTGGCGCACCACGAGCTCGTAGCTGCTATCGGATAAATTAGTGAAGGACACCACGATGGACTCCTTGATATCGGTAAAAGCTTTCAACTCATTAAGAGTGCCCTGTGCTATAATCCGGCCGTTATCAATAATCCCTATCCGATCGCAAAACCGCTCAGCCTCTTCCATATAGTGGGTGGTATAGACGATAGTCATTCCTTCGCTGTGCAGGCGCTCCACCACTTCAAAGATCAGGTTTCTGCTCTGGGGGTCGATACCTACAGTTGGCTCGTCCATAAACAAGACCTTCGGCTGATGAAGGAGAGCCGAGGCAATGTTGATCCTGCGCTTCATGCCACCAGAATAGGTCTTTACTTTATCACCTCTCCGATCATAGAGGCCGAACACCTGCAGCGTGTCCGCTATGCGAGACTTCAGAGTGGCTGTGGGTACGTTGTACAAACCGCCCCAGAACATCAGGTTTTCGTAAGCAGAAAGCTCCTCGTAAAGTGCAATCTCCTGCGGCACCACACCTATGATCTTCTTGCACTCTACAGGCTGCTTCTTCAAGTCGTGTCCGGCTATAGAGACAGAACCCTCACCAGGCTCGACAATGGTGCTCATGATAGAGATCGTCGTGGTCTTACCGGCACCATTTGGTCCGAGCAAACCATAGAACTCACCCTCACGAATATGGAAGGAGATGCCCTTGAGCGCTTCCACATTATCATAGGTCTTACTGAGATTAGAGACTGAGATCATGTTGGCATTCCTTCAACTACTGTAAGGAGTCATTGTTTGATACATGGAAAGATAATAAGATTATCAGTAAACTGTAAGATCGCAGTAATTGGTGAAAGTGGATATTGATCAGGCCGCGGATCCTACCCCATCCGAGGCTCTCTTTGGCATTGAATTTATTGTATAAGGTGAAACTACAAAGATGCTGTTGAAGTGAAGATGAACAGCGCTTCGGCCAAGAGGTGGTAATTTCGATACATTAAGCTTAACGAGGAAAGATGATAGAGGCAGTCAAGTTCTGGAATGAACCGAACAATAAGTCGCACTGGGACTTTGAGATAGACAGCGACTGGCAGATATACTCTGACATGGTGAAATTGGCGGCGGAAGGAGTGAAAGCTGAAAGACCAGGACTTATGCGGGTGCTAGGAGGTATTTCACCAATTGACCCCTTTTTCATTCAGAAACTAAAAGACCACGGCGCGCTGGAAAACCTTGATGCTGTAGCTGTGCACGGGTTTCCGCTGGACTGGAATCACTGGCAGCTGAACCAATGGCCGGAGAAGATAGCAGAAGTGGAAGCCATCACGCACCTGCCTGTATGGGTTACTGAAGTTGGCATATCGACCTTCGGAGCGGAAGAAGTGCAGGAATTTGGCTTCCGACGAACTGCAGAGCTTCTGTCCGGTAGAGTAGGCAGAGTGCATTGGTACAGCCTTTTTGACCTTCCGCGCGCATGGGAGGCTACAACACGACACCGTGAAGCTGAGGGTTCATCATACTATCGTCACTTCTATATGGGACTGCTGACGGAGGACGGAACCCCTAAGCTCGCACTAAAGCACTTCGCGGACTACACACCGGCACTTGGGATATGTCAGTGGTTCCACTTTAATGATCACCGCCTTGACCTGGCTGTGGAGTGGCTCAAGAGACTTGGCGTGCGGCACCTGCGGACAGGACTAAGCTGGGCAGACCACCTAAGACCAGACGCTGACATATGGTTTGACCGGATGATGAAAGCTCTGGAACCATTTGATCTGACTGTTACCTTTTGCTTTACTCCCGAAGAAAAAGGCATTCAGCCGCACCATACCAGTCCACCAAAGAACATAGCAGAATTTGCCGAGTTCTGTGTGGAGATGACGCGCAGGTATTCATAAAATATCTATCGACCTAAAGTGTGTCCCGAGAGAAAAGAATGCCACAATGGCTACACATTCACAGAACGAGGAACTCCGCACGTAGCCTCAGAACCAACTATAATACCTCATTGCCCCCATGAAATCAGAAGCAAGGAATAATAAATCGCAGAAGTGGATGGACTGCATGCGAAGGGGGGATTTTGAAAGCGCGTGGCAAGTAAGCGATGCTGTGATGAGAGAGGGAAAAGGTGAACTGTACTGGCAACTGCCACGACATCTTCAGAACGTATGGGGTGGAAGTCCGGTAGACGGGAAACGAGTGCTTGTGCGCTGTTATCATGGCCTTGGCGATACCCTTCAATTCATAAGATATGCTAAACAATTGAAGATGTCAAGGTGCCAGGTAGTTGTGTGGGCTCAACAGGAGCTTCTACCTCTATTAAGCACGATCCAGTTCATCGACGAAGCTTTTCCGATACATGAAGGCTCTCCGGAGATGACCTATGATGTGGATGTTGAGGTGATGGAGCTGCCTTATGTATACAGAACTACGTGTGCAACGATCCCTTCAGAAGTGCCGTATCTTAATGTCGCTCCGCTCAGCTTAGGTCACAATGAAAAGCACTCGGTTGGGCTGGTTTGGAAAGCGGGCGAATGGGACCCGGGGCGATCTATTCCATTCGATGCTCTTGCCCCATTACGTAACTTGAAAGGAATTACCCTATTCGTACTCCAGTCAGATGCAGCAGGCGCCGGATGGGAAGAGGGATTTGGCACTTACCCTGGAGACCGGCCGCTTTACCAATATGCAAGAATATTGAAGGGACTGGACCTGCTGATATCTGTTGACTCAATGCCTGTGCACCTTGCAGGAGCGATGGGCGTACCGGTATGGACACTACTACAAAGAAATGCTGACTGGCGGTGGATGGACAGCAGAGACGACTCGCCCTGGTATCCATCAATGCGCTTGATAAGACAAAAGGAGCAAGGAGACTGGCAGGGGGTAATACTGAAGGTGGCAAGAGAGCTGAGAAGATTTTTCAGCCAATACCCCGCCCGAACTCACGGAAACGATTAAGCATTCCTCTAACGCTGCCTTTGTGGTACGCCACTCCATGATAGACAGAAGCAATCGCTTTAGCCCAGGTTAAATAAATACGAGGGCTTTTCAGCACACGCGCAAGCCAGAAGACCCGATGGCTCCACTTAGAAATATAGCAACGCATTCTATAGATCAGCTTGCGATCGGCGGATATGAGTCCGGCATCAGGGAGAACGCGCTTTACAGGCTTTACGCCCGTGCGGCTAAGCGTTAACCTGTACGCCAGACCCTCCCTACGCTGCCTGAAGCCCGCAGCCTGCGTTTGATGAACAAAAG
>CAMPJV010000304.1 GCA_946886975.1 uncultured Taibaiella sp.
GTATGGTAACGGAATCACCTTTGACAACATTAAACTATATAGCGTTAAGAATGATGTTCAGCTCTTGAGTGTTGTGTCTCCTGAAAGGGCTGGCTGTGGGCTGGTGGGGAATATTCCTTTACAGTTGCTGGTTTTTAATAGTGACAATTTGCCGCAGGACAGTATACATATGCATTACAGGCTTGACAATGGACCTGTGATATCGGAGCTACTGCCGATGATTGCAGCAAAAGATACCGTCTACTTTACATTTCAAGCTCAGCTTAGTAACCTGACAACGGGTTATCACAGACTGGACATCTGGCTGGTGAATCCAGGCGATAGTTATTTGCCGAATGACAGTATCATTAACTTCCAGTTCAGGAACCAACCAATGGTAGACGTTTTCCCGTACTTGCAAAGTTTTGAATCTACGGACGGGGATTGGTATAGTGAGGGTCAGAACAGTTCATGGGAATATGGTGAGCCGGCAAGCCTGCAAGTGAAAAAGGCTGCAAGCGGGACAAAGGTCTGGGCAACCGGGCTGACCGGCTACTATAATAATAATGAAAAGTCCTACCTGTATTCGCCCTGCTTCGATATCTCGGGCTTGACATGGCCGACGCTTAGTTTTAGTCTTTCGACTGACATAGAGAACTGTGGTAATGATCTCTGTGATGCTGCTTATATCGAATACTCCGATGATGGCAAGACGTGGACCAGACTTGGCGCTAACGGAGAAGGAACGAACTGGTACGGAAGCCTGGGTGTGTGGAATGACACGAACAGCACAAGATGGAGGGTAGCGTCTATACCTCTGCCTTATGGGCTAAAGTCTTTGAAATTACGCTTTGTGATGACTTCTGATGCTGGCGCTTCAAGGGACGGCATCACCATAGACGATATTCATGTATTTGACCTGAAGAATGGGATATACGAGGGGAGTACCACTGATGTCACCGGTCTGGTGAATGGTAACAACACCGTGGAGTTTACCAGTGGGAGCAAAATACTTGCGACAATAATTCCTCAGGGGACAAAGCTGGGCAATACTAAAGTAACTATGTACAACCATGATTATGTGTTTAATCCTGTAGTACAAGCTTACCATCTCGGAAGAAACTATGTCATTCAACCGTCTGAGGCAACTGCAGACACTGTTATAGTAAGATTGTTCATTACTGATGCGGAGGTGGTGAAGCTGCTGGGTGATAATGCCTGTGATACGTGCAGCAGAGCAGAGGATGCATACAGAATGGGTATAACCAAGTATGACAACGACAATAACGCGCTGGAGAACGGCGCGCTCAGCGATAATATCGGGGGTACGTCTAGCTTCCTTCCCTACACAACTATTGCGTGGGTGCCTTATGATAACGGGTACTATGCGGAGTTCAGTGTAAGCACTTTCTCTGAGTTCTGGTTCAATACAGCAATACCTGATAAGAAGTTTGTGGGGCCAATTGTATTCCCTAACCCTATAAGAGATGGGAAAATCAATATTGTATGGAACGCTGCACCGGGAACGGAGATGCAGCTGATGATGACAGATGTGACGGGAAGGGTGGTCTATAGATCTTTGATCGCGGCTACGGACTTTGATAATCGTACGACTGTTCAGCTGCCGGACCTGGCTACCGGCGTGTATGTGCTGCGCTATATTCTTGGGGAGCAGACCCAGGACCTGAAAGTGCAGGTGATGAGGTAACTGAATTACTGAAGACTTGTGTGGAGGTGCCAATCTACGATTGGTGCCTCTTTTCTTTTTTACCTATTGAAGAGAATCTTTGCGTAGAACGATGGCTTTCTTAGCTGGTCGCGAAGATCTATATCTGTGAACATACAGCTTATCGTTTTGCTTAGGGAGGGACTCTTGTGGGCTTTGTTGACTACAAAGTTGAACAGCCAGGGGTAACGGCACAGGCGCTGAAGGGTGGCGCTGATCTTTAGCTCGTCACCGAGGCGCTTGTAGAGAACATCATCATACTGTTCTTTGAAGAAGGCGCCTTCAAACTGGTTTTCTTTCAGGGCTTTCTCTATTGCTTCGGCTGCAAGCATGCCGCTGTAGAGGGCATTGCCAATGCCCTCGCCGCTAAAAGGATCTATGAGACTGGCGGCATCTCCAGTGAGGAGGAAGCGATCGCCTGAGACTTGCTGGCGCTCCATACCCATGGGTAAGCCCCAGCCCTGTATCTTCCCGATTAGTTCAGCTTTCTTAAAGCGGTGGTTGATGGTGGGGTTCTTTTCTATAGCTTTAAGCATCTGCTCGCGGAGGTTGATCTTCTTTGCGCGGATGGTCTCTGACAGGATGCCTACACCAATATTGGCCATGCCATTTGGTAGGGGGAATATCCAGAAGTAGCCAGGCAGAACTTCTGGCAGGAAGTGAAGCTCAATGAAGTTATTCCTGTCCATTCCTTCTACGCCTTTATAATATGCCCGTAAGCCTACTGCATAGGATTTGGGAGAGGCATTGTCATTGATGAAGGTTTTGCGGACTACTCCCTTGTCGCCGTCGGCTCCTACTATGACAGAGGCCTCGACCTGGTATGCAGCGCCGTCTTTCGTAAAGTGAACTGTTACTCCTTCTGGATTCTTCTCTATGCTCTTTACTGAGGCATTCTGAAAGACGATTGCATAGGTGCGATCTATCTTATCGAAGAGAAAGTTGTCGAATACGAGTCGGGGAGAGGTGAAGCCCGCTGCAAGCTCGCCGGGACGTAGGTTGTCACCGTAGGGGATGTTTAAGCTCTTGCCATTTGGGGCAACGAAGATGATGCCGTTGCTGGGGGTGAAGCTGGCTGTTTCTTTATATACTTCCTGGAGCCATGCTGGATTGGCTTTTCTTAAGACATGTGCAGACTTCCCACTTATCGCATCACCACAGACCTTGTCCCTCGGGAAAGTTTCCTTTTCGATGATGATGTGAGGAATGCCAGCCAGGGAAAGATAGATGGAAGTGCCTACCCCAGCCGGGCCGGCACCGATGATAACAACTGGAGTAGTGAGCTGCTCTGGGGTCATGGGTTCAAATATAGGGGTTGTGGAATGAAAAAAGCCTCCGTGCGGAGGCTTCGTTTCCTATGATGTTTATCGTTATTTCTTCATGTACATTACATCCTTTACGAGGCTAACCGTCCTTGCAACATCGGGAAGATAGGCTGCGACAAGATTGGGCGCGTAGTGCATGTTTGTATCGGCGGAGCAGATACGGCGGATGGGAGCATCGAGGTAATCGAATACTTCCTTCTGGATGCGGTAGCTGATCTCGGAGGATATGCTGCTGAACGGCCACTGCTCCTCAACTATTACCAGGCGGTTTGTCTTCTTAACTGACTCGGCGATGGTTTGCCAGTCGAGCGGGCGGATGGTGCGGAGGTCTATTACTTCTGCACTGATACCTTCTTTGGCCAGTTCATCAGCCGCGCCAAGGGCCACCTTCATCATCTTGTTGAAGGAGACGATGGTAACGTCAGTAC
>CAMPJV010000305.1 GCA_946886975.1 uncultured Taibaiella sp.
GGGACAGCATATCATTGTAGCTGGCACTGAAGCTTGTAGGCGGAACGATCTTACCTGGCTTGTTGTTGGCGGCAATAAAGCTGCGGTCGTTCAGCTCCACATTCATAGTGCTCATACCCAGACCGGCAGTAACTGAAAGATCGTAGGGAAGAGCAGCCGTCCATTCGGTGAATACAGAAGTGGTCTTTGAAACCGTAGCCTGGTTCGACCGTTGCCCTCCGATGATATTGTAGCCGGTGAGGTTGTTACTATCGGCCACCATGGAATAGCCTATCGTTTGCGCGTCCTGTCTTTGCACCTCTGCACCGACGATACCTGATAAGCCAATAGTGTTAGACAGCGGCAGATTGATATTCACCGTTGTTCTTGCACCGTAGTTGAGCGGCATCTTATCCGTCCAACCACCGGCTGAGCTTGAGTTGTTGTTAGCAGCGGAACCGAAGACGGAGGTGGTGTTGGAGAAGGTCTTTGAAAACCTGTAAGTATGACCAAAGCCGGCGCGGAAGCTGATAACCTGTGAGTGCGCATCATTCTTTATGTATGACGGGTTGCCCGAATAATCGAGGGTGTCGTACTGAGCGATCGTGAGCTCGCCGTTGCGCTGGTCGTAGCTGTTGCTGAAGCCGAAGTAAGTGGAGATGGACTGCCGGTCGTTTGGAGTGATGTCTCCTACTACATTCACAAAGTCCTTGTGTGACGCAGTGTGGGGCATAAAGCCGTCATACTTCTGATTGCCGTAATTTACCATCAGCGAGGAACGCTCTCCGCCTATTTCTATATGCGAGGTAAGGCGCCTTAGTCCATAGCTGCCAAACAAGATGTCCTGGCCTAAAGACACTTTGCCTTTCTCCGCTTTGCGGGTCTGAAGATTTACTACACCCGCTATAGCAAGGCCATAGAGCGTGCCTGCAGGACCTTTGATGATCTCTACATTTTCGATGGAGCCGAAGTCTATATCGTCTAACACCGTAATACCCTCTGCATCGGTAATGGGAATACCGTTAAGATAAACCTTGGAGCCCTGCCCGTCGAAGTTGCTGCTTATGCCGTTGGTTCCCCTTGCTCCGTTCCCATAGCCGCGGATATTGAACTGCTGGCCTCCGCCGACGGTCCTCTTCTCCATATATACACCGGGAACATTCAGGTTGATAGCGTCGTCGAGGAATACTCCTGTGCTACGTTTGAGCTCAGTGAGCCCCAGCTTGGTGATGGCTCGGGGCTGGTGAAGCATGGATTTATTCGCATTGGAGGTGGAGGTGATCTCCACTTCGTTCAATGTCTTCTTAATACTAGTATCCGCTTGCTGTGCTGAGGCCGACAAGGCGAGCAGCAGGGCGGACATAGAAATAGCTGTATGTTTCATTACTCTTGGGAAAGTTGAGGTTAAGATGCGGCACATTACTGAGCATGCAGCAACGCATAAGGCGCGTACATGCCCGTAAAGAGCCTGGTAAAGAATATCGGTCTTGTAAATATTGAAGAGGCTAAATAAGCCAGGGGGGCGGCTCGCTGACAGACTTAACGACCTGCGTGTAGACAGCCAGTACTGCTGCGGGATGTCGCTCCCGGGCAGGAACAGAAGCTGGTAAAAGCCGCCAGTGATCAGGCGCAAGGAATCCCTGCATCAATATCTGGAAAAGACCTTTTGCTATATGTCCGGGGCTCCTGCCTTCCTGGTGGCGGGTAAGTTTGCCTATGGTGCTGTTAAGCGCCTTCTCCTCCTTGTCATTGAGACAATAGTAAGTCTTCACCCCGTCCTTTTCTTCAACGGAAACCACATCGTACATCTCACCTCTATAGGAGAACTCCTTGTCTTTTTCCTTCCATTCGATGCCGGCGTCAGTGCTTGTGAAGGTGTGGAGCTGGTCGCGGGAGAGGCCTCTTCTTATCTGGTTGCGAATGCTGCGGTGCAGCCTGGCCTGTTTTACTTTAAACGCGACGGGGAGCCCAAAGATACCTGCCGCGGTAACCACTAACAGGAATATGGAAACTATGTTTTTCACCGGCACGTAAATATATAGAAGTGTTGATTATCAGGGGGTACCTTTTTGCACTTTAATGGGGTTCGTGACTAATGGGTCGCGATCTGGCCGTGGTGGCTGACCCGGTGAGGCAGAGAAGAACGGATAGAGGCGGTTCATCCGGTGATTTTCTTCCCTTGATAGGGTACCGACCAGGTGTGGAACGCCTTAGCAGATCCAATGCAGATTCGGTGCAGATCCAGTGCAGAGCCTATGATATTGCAGGTACGTTGCTGTTTATTGTAATATCAGAGCTGTTGGATGCTTAGTATATCAACGGCAATGAGGATTTTCAAATTACGAAAAACGGGCAGGCATGTGCAATATCCATGCTTTAAAGTAGCTTGATACTGGCTTTAAACTGGGTTGAAGGTGGCTTTAGCGTTGCTCCCTACCGCTCATAACCACGAAAGCCGAAGAACAGCTTCAGGCTATGCTGGTGGGCGAACTGTTGTTTTTTGAAATCGACGTTATAGGGAGGTAGCAGCAATTGTTCGCGGGCTTTATCAATCGCCGTTACATCAGCCATTGCATTACAGGGTTGCAAGTAAAGCTGCTTATCCAGCTTTTCATGTACGTTGTAGTTCAGGCTGGCGTATTCCCGAGGGTGCAGGTAGCCTTTCATGATGGCCTCAGCTTTATAAGGGTGTAAGACATTGTACGATTTGATATTATGGAACAGCATATTGTAGACAGGATTGAGGCGATAGTAATCCCTCTCCGTATTGATTGGCACATACGTATTTTCCGGCAGGCCATAGAACCTCAACATTTGCGCAAGGCAGTTTTCCATTGACTGAATCGGCAGGGACCGTGCTAACTTGTCCGTATATATGCCGAGATTCTGCTCTCCCAGGAATATCTTCTCTTTCGCCAAGGAATCAATGAAGCGAAGGTTATCATTGCTGATAGCGCCATATTCTACGTCCTGAAACTTCATCTCCTGCTCCCTGCCGGAGGCCATTCGCAGGCTAAGTCCCGAATGAAAGTTCTTAAAGAGCTGTTCCCTAACGTGACGACGGATGACAAGTGAAAGCAATTTCTTGTCGATCCGTTTCAGGTAAGTGGGATAGCTCCCACTTGCGTACTTCTCAAGCTCAGCTCTATGCTTTTCGATAAATGGTTTATGTATAGTGACGAGCTTCTTCCAATGGTCACCGGGGCAGGGGCAGTCATGAGGCAGAACATCCAGCAGGTGGCGTTCAAAACCATTGTCGAGAGCCCTCTTAATAAAGAATAACGCATAGTCTTCCTTATTGAACAATAGTGCAAGCTGAAAGGCCTCAAGGCAATCGTCCACAAAGCAGAAATCGTAAGAACCGAAAGTGCTTTTGAAAATGTTTAAACCTTTTAGTGCGTCATCATTGAGGAAAATGGCCGTCTCTGCGGCTA
>CAMPJV010000306.1 GCA_946886975.1 uncultured Taibaiella sp.
AATATTTTTCACTGATTATGAAAAGAACTCTCATAGGCGTGAGTATGCTGTGCATCGGAGCAGCGACCTTTATGTCAGCCTGCTCTTCGAATCCAAAGTCTACCGGCGTCTCCAGGGCAACTGGATGGGATTATAATGATCCACGCCTGGGCGGCTTCGATGTGCCCAACTACCCTGGTCAGCAGACTGGCCCAGGACTCACTTTCGTAGAAGGCGGCCGTTTTACGATGGGACAGACAGAAGAGGACCTTACTGTAGAGCGCAACAATATGCCGCGTACGGTTTCAGTATCATCGTTTTACATGGATGAGACCGAGGTGGCGAACGTTCATTACCGCGAATATCTTTACTGGCTTACCCGCTCATACGGATCAGACTATGCTGACGTATTGTCGAGGGCGTTGCCAGATAGCACTGCCTGGCGCAGAGCTTTATCTTATAATGAGCCACTGGTTCAGTACTATTTCCGTCACGCGGCATATAACTACTATCCGGTTGTTGGTGTAAACTGGTACCAGGCAAATGAATTTGCCAAGTGGCGCAGTGACCGCGTTAACGAGTATATCCTTGTTAAGAACGGCATGTTGAAAAAGAACCCAAACCAGGTGAATGAGGACGTATTTACTACAGAAACTTACACAGGCGGACAGTATGAGGGTGCTGCAGGTGTAAGGCGTAAGCGCGACCTTGACCCAAGCGGATCGGGAAGACGTAACATAACCTACTCTGACGGGTACCTGCTGCCAAACTACCGCCTTCCAACAGAAGCTGAGTGGGAATATGCTGCACTTGGCCAGATTGGTAACAACCCTGAGCGTGAGACAAAGCGTCGCCGTGGTGAGGAAGTTGTTACTGACAGAAATGTGTATCCATGGGGACCAAAGGACGGTGTTCGCTCGAGCCAACATACTGCACAACAAGGTGAATTCCTTGGTAACTTCCAGCGCGGACGTGGTGATGCGATGGGTGTAGCAGGTGGCCTTAACGACAACGCTGATATACCTGCTCCTGTGTTCTCTTACAAGCCAAATGCTTACGGTCTTTACAACATGGCTGGTAACGTGAGCGAGTGGGTAATGGATACTTACCGCCCGATGACTCACCAGGATGCTGAAGACTTCCGTCCTTTCCGTGGTAACGTATATGACGCCTATAAGCGCTTAGCTGAAGACAACTCTCTTGAGGAAAAAGATAGCCTTGGAAATCTTACCAAGCGCATCATGTCTCCTGAAGAGATCGCAGCAAAGAGGAGCCAGGACTTTATGGTCATGGATCCTGATGCAAGGGATTATATAGATGGTGACTCTGCTTTCGTATATGACTATGGACGTACCACCTTGATAAATAATGACGCTCGCGTTATTAAAGGTGGTAGCTGGGCTGACCGTGCATACTGGCTTTCTCCAGGTACACGTCGCTTCCAGCAGGCTAACCAGGGTAGCTCAACTGTAGGCTTCCGTCTGGTGATGGATCGCCTGGGCAGCCCATCCGGAAGAAATGACGAAGGCTCTGGAAACTACTACGGTACACGCAGAAGATAAAAAGCAAAAAAACATAAAGAAAGAGCCCCTCCCTTACGGAGGGGTTTTTTATTTTTACCAGTAAAGAAGCCTCTCTTGGAAATAGCCCAACTGTACGATCTATACCTACAACATCCTTCCGTTCAAACCGACACACGCAGGCTAAAGCCCGGCGACCTTTTCTTTGCCCTCGCCGGCCCCTCGTTTGACGGGAATAGCTTTGCCTTGCAGGCACTGGAGCAAGGATCTTCCTTTGCCATAATAGATAATGCAGAGTATGCGAAGAATGAAAAATGCATAGTGGTGAGCAACGTGCTTGAAACGCTGCAGCAATTGGCTGCATATCACCGGAGCCACTTTTCAATTCCTTTCATAGCCATAACGGGGTCTAACGGGAAGACTACTACGAAGGAACTTGTGACCATGGTACTGCAGAAGCGGTTTAAGACGTATGCCACAGAAGGGAACCTGAATAACCATATCGGGGTGCCGCTGACGCTACTTAAGATCAGGGAGGATGCGGAGATGGCGGTAGTGGAGATGGGGGCAAACCATCGGCACGAGATAGAGTGTTATTGCAAGATAGCGAGGCCAACGCATGGGATCCTAACTAACTGCGGGAAGGCACATATAGAGGGATTCGGAGGAGAGGAGGGAGTGAGGAAGGGCAAGGGAGAGTTGTATGACTTCCTGAGAGAACATGAGGGGACAATATTCAGGAACTCGGACCTACTGTACCTGGAAGAAATGGCAAAGGGGATAGGCGAACAAATAACGTATGGCAGCAGTAACGCCAAGTATATAGGGAAGGCGTTGATGGGTGATATGTTCTTGAAGGTGGCAGTACTGACTTCCGGCGAGGAGACGAGCATACAGACAAATCTTGTGGGGAACTATAACTTTCCGAATGTGATGGTAGCTGTCGCTGTGGGGCTGCACTTTGGAGTTTCTATTGATGCTATAAGGGAAGCTCTGCAGGCTTATAGTCCTGATAACAGCAGATCGCAGTATTTGGAGGTCGGGACGAATAAGGTGATACTTGATGCCTACAACGCAAACCCAACGAGCATGCGCGCAGCTATCGGAAACTTTGCACAAAGCAGTACACAGAACAAGCTGCTGTGGATAGGCGCGATGAAGGAGATGGGTGAAGCAGAAGAGCAGGAACACAGAGAGCTGGTGGAACATATAGCCCAATACGAATGGGAGGATGTGATACTAGTCGGGAAGGAGTTCTATGGTCTGAATGGTGGATATAAATGGTTTGAGAATTCTACTGGGGCTGCGGAGTTCGTGAAGGGCCATAAGCCGACTGATGCTGCTATATTAATTAAGGGATCGAGAGGGAGTAAGATGGAGCACCTGCTGGAGGCTCTGAAGGGCTAAGATTTCGGCTCCAGGGCCTTGTCGATTTTAGTAATAATATTCTTTAGTTCATTCTGCAGCACAGGATCTTGCTGAGAGCCGGAAGCTATGTCGGTGGCGTAGGTGAGGAGGCACATGGCGAGAAAGTCCTGATCGTCTTTGCCGGCATAATGGCCGCGCATTTCAACTACTTTGCCGTCAGCAATCTTTACCGCCTTCCGTACCGCCTCTTCTTCATCGGCATTGATACGAATACGATAGCTCCTACCGGCGAGCCAGACATTGATGGAAATGAGTTGATCTTCGGCCATTTACTGACTAATTGGGGCTGGTGCTTCTTCTCTGTGGTGAATGAGGCGCTTCTGGAATATGACAAGCGTTAGTACCCCCACGGAGATAGCCGCATCGGCTATGTTGAATACCGGCTCAAAAAATACAAAATCTTTTCCTCCTACGAAAGGCATCCAATTCGGCATCCTTGTTTCTACTATCGGGAAGTAGAGCATATCAACGACGCGACCATGG
>CAMPJV010000307.1 GCA_946886975.1 uncultured Taibaiella sp.
AATCAGTTATTTTCGGGCGACCCGATATATAAGAAACGAGCAAGGATTGGAGCGATACTCTGGACCTTGCTCATTTTTATTTTGTGCTTTATTCCGGCGAGGGAGGTACCTGACCTGGATATTCCGCTGGCGGATAAGTGGGTGCATTTTATCTTATTTGGTGTATTCTCCTTTCTGTGGCTGCTTTCGATAAAGGAGTTCCGGCTGCACCACCTGGTCATTGTGCTGATATGTTCTATCGTATTGGGGTGGCTGGTGGAGTATATTCAGGGGGCGCTTACCTTTCTAGGGCGCAGCCAGGACAATATGGATACGCTCGCTGACGGGATTGGCGGGCTACTCGGGGTTGTGGTGTTCTGGCTGCTATCCTTCAGATACCGGCGCGACCGGGGATAATACGAGAAAGACCCTCCTTCCGCCTGCCGATTTTTACCCCCCCTTATAGAGACCTTATAGAGACATTATAGAGACCTTTTAGAGAGGCAACTCCTATGTTACTTCAGGGTTGCTCCAGTGGAAAGGAAGTGAAGAAGTTGAGGAGTTAGTAAGTGGAGAAGGGAGTGAAGTAATATGAGCTGCCATATCATTTACCTGAACAGGTGCAGCAACCAAGGGAAGATTAATTATTTTTAGCGGATGGAAAGATCGCATGTGAGGCCGACGGATGACCTGAACCCGAAGGACAGGGAGTTTGAGAACAGTATCAGGCCGCAGTCTATAGAGGATTTTTCCGGTCAGCCGCAACTGATAGAGAACCTGCGCATCTTTATAAAGGCAGCCAACCTGAGGGGGGAAGCGCTGGACCATATATTATTTCACGGACCTCCGGGGCTGGGTAAGACGACGCTTTCGAGAATTGTTGCTAATGAACTGGGGGTTGGGATAAAGGAGACGAGCGGGCCGGTGATAGAGAAGCCTGCGGACCTGGCGGGACTGCTCACAAGCCTGGAGACGAGGGATGTGCTTTTTATAGACGAGATACACCGGCTGAGCACTGTGGTGGAAGAGTACCTGTATGCGGCCATGGAGGATTTCCGCATAGACATCATGATAGACAGCGGGCCTGCGGCAAGATCAATACAACTGAATATTAGTCCGTTTACGCTGGTGGGGGCTACTACGAGATCGGGATTACTTACGGCACCTTTGCTGAGTCGCTTTGGGATAAAGTCGCGGCTGGACTATTACACAAAGGATGTATTGCAGGGCATTATCATGAGAGCGGCCAACCTGCTGCAGGTGAGGATAACGTCCGACGCGGCGATGGAGATAGCGGGAAGAAGCAGGGGAACGCCTCGTATTGCAAACAGTCTGCTTCGGAGAATGCGAGACTTTGCCCAGGTGCTTGGGAATGGAGTGATAGACCTGGGCATCGTAGCTCACGGGCTTAAGGCGCTGAACGTGGATGAGAATGGGCTGGACGAGATGGACAACAGGATACTTGCTACATTGATCGATAAATTTAAGGGCGGACCGACTGGTATCAGCAACATTGCAACATCTGTAGGAGAAGAGGCGGGGACCATAGAAGAAGTGTATGAACCATTCCTGATACAGGAGGGCTATATAGTGAGGACGCCGAGAGGAAGGGAAGCGACTGAGAAGGCGTATAAGCACTTAAACAGAGACAGGCCTATGTCAGGGCCGAGCCTTTTCTAATGATCCGCTGAACGCAGTCTCCATCAGGCGCTCGACGAAAGTGTCCCAAGAGTATTTTTCTTTTTCGGCCAGTATGTTCTGCTTGAGATCAGGGATGGAACCGGGCTGGAAGAACTTAACGATCGCATCTGCCAGAGAGGCTGGATCGGGCTCTGCTACAAAGCCGGTCTTGCCGTCGGGAACGACTTCTGCAAGGCCGCCGACGTTAGTAACAATCATGGGTTTCTCGAAATGATAAGCTACCTGCGTGATGCCGCTTTGAGTGGCTGTACGGTATGGCTGCACTACAAGGTCGGCGGCACCGAAGTAGTACTTTACCTCATCATTTGGAATGAACTGAGTGAACAGGATAACCCGATCCTTTACCTTTTCTATTAAACCATGGTATAGTTCATCATCGTCGTAAAACTCACCGGCTATGATAAGCTTTATGTTCCCATCCTTCACGCGCGCGTCCTGCATGGCTTCGAGGAGCAGATCGAGCCCTTTGTACTTACGGATAAAGCCGAAGAAGAGCATGTACTGACCGGCGGGATGGAGATCGAGCTTTTCACAGGCATCTTCCTTTGCGACGTGGTCTCCGTAATTATCATACAGAGGGTGAGGCGTGAACATAGAGGGTTTATCAGTGAACGTCTTCAAATCTCTGAGGACTTGCTTGCTCATGGTAATAAAAGCATCGACAGGCTTAATGAAGTATTGGGTAAACTGTTTATCTCCCGGCCTGTGTTCGTGAGGTATGATGTTGTCTGCTATGCAGAGGATACGTGAGTGCTTGTTCTTCTTAATGCAGCTAAGGATAGTGCCGAGTGACGGCCCCATGAACGGAAGCCAGTAGCGCACGATAACGAGCTCGGGACGAGCATCCCTTATCTGCTTGCCAACCTTGAGCCAGTTAAGCGGGTTGATAGAGTTGATAACGGTCTTAATGGAGAGGCCCTGGGGTGCGGGCTCGTCGGTGAACTGGGACTTACCCGGAAACAAGAAGGAAGGATACTGGAGCGAGAAGGAGTAAATAGTGACTTCATGGCCCTGCTGCTGCAGTATAGTGGCAAGACGTTCATTGAAGGTAGAAATGCCACCACCTCTTAAAGGATGAGCAGGACCGATGATGGCAATCTTCATGAGAATATGTGTTTAAAGTCTACCTGGGCCTGCAAGTAATCAGCGGGAATGCCGATGTCTATGAAATAGGCCTCCTGCACTTGTCCGTAGAAGCGTTTTTCTTCGACGAAAGCCTCAAGATAATCCTTTTCGAAAGAGAACTTCGCAGGAAGGCGCCTGTCGAAGAACTCCTTCCTGCTTATAACGTAAACGCCGCCATTAATAAAGCCATCTTCCCGGTAGTCCTTCTCATCAAAGGCTGTGATGACTCCCAGTTCGTTCACTTTAACCGAGCCATATCTATCGAAGCGGCGCATGTGCTTGAGGGCAAGCGTTGTTTCAGCCGCATGGCTGGTATGGAAAGCTAAAAGATCGGGTAGTCCAATCCTGAACATTGTGTCTCCATTCAGTATTATGACATTATCGGTGGTTGCCTTCTCCAGCGCCAGCCTGATGCCTCCGCCGGTTCCAAGAGGCTCATGCTCTATTACATGATCGACTTCAAAAGGCAGGGATTGCGTACTTAACCAATTCAGAATTACCTCGTGTTTGTGGCCCAAGGACAAAATAACCCTGGTGCAGCCCTGCAACCGCAGGTACTCAAAAAGATATTGAAGGAATGGCCTGTTG
>CAMPJV010000308.1 GCA_946886975.1 uncultured Taibaiella sp.
TCCACAACCTCTACCCCCGGATACTTCTTCTTATCAAAGCTAAAGGTAGCGTCACTTACATTGGCATTCGGAGTAAACCCGCTCACCTCATACTTGTACTGGTTGCCATTCTTCTCAAAAACATTCCCGCCAACAATGGTGTGCGACTGATCAACCGCCAGCTCCACTTTAGAGAATTGCTTACCGCTTCCTGTAGGCACCAGCTCTATCATATCGCAGTTCTTGCCTGATACTTTCTTTTTACCGATATAGTGATACTTATACTCTTTATCGTAGAAGTTGGTGAATAGCTTTGTTGGAGAAAGCGTCTGGTCGTTTGGATTATAACTACTTACCTGCACCTCATTGGCTGCTTTCACGTAGGTCCATACTGTCTTATTGTCACAGATTATCTCCTGGTCGCCAAGGGACACCCTATACTTCGGCCCCTTCATGAAGAAACTACCCTTCTTTGTTTGTTTTGTTTTGCCGTTGGCACTTAGCAGGTGCAGGGCGAAGTTTGCTTTCAGCGATTTCAGGCCATTTATCTTTTTACTTACGGCTTCTAAAATAGACTTTGCTTTCGCATCGTTCTGCGCAAAAGCTGGTTGGGAAATACTACACAGGGCAACCGCACATAATACCAGTAATCTTTTCATTTAAGTTGTTTTCTGTTAATTCTTGTTAACGTTATATAAGTAGAATAGTTGCTCTCAGGCACTTAGTCCAGAGTGGTCAAAAACTGTTCCAATTCTGTTTCGGTATGAAATAGCACATCCCTTGGCTTGCTGCCCATTGCCGGGCCGACGATCTGGGCCGCCTCCAGTTGATCCATGATCCTTCCTGCTCTGTTATAGCCAAGGTTGAACCTGCGCTGAAGCATGGAAGTCGAGCCGGACTGTGTCTGCACCACTACCCGCGCGCAGTCTTCAAATAGTTTATCCCGGTTGGTAAGATCTACGACTTTGTCATTAGCTTCTTCCTCCCCTTCATATTCCGGTAGTTCAAAGGCAGTCGCATAACCCCTTTGGCTTCCGATGAAGTCCACCACTTTTTCTACCTCAGGAGTATCTACAAAAGGACACTGCAAACGCAGCAGTTCGCTGCCGTGAGAAACAAGCATATCACCCCGCCCAATAAGCTGCTCCGCGCCACCTATATCGAGGATAGTGCGGGAGTCAACCTTTGCTGAGACCTTGAAGGCAACACGGCCAGGGAAGTTCGCCTTGATAGTTCCTGTTATCACATTAACAGAAGGACGCTGTGTGGCTATGACCAGGTGAATACCCACCGCACGGGCAAGCTGAGCGATACGTGCTATTGGCATTTCCACCTCTTTCCCTGCCGTCATGATCAGGTCTGCAAACTCATCAATAACCAGCACGATAAATGGCAGGTATTTGTGGCCGCGTTGGGGATTCAGCTTACGGTTGATGAACTTCTCATTGTATTCTTTAATATTCCTTGCTCCGGCCTCTTTCAGAAGCTCATACCTGTTGTCCATCTCAATACAAAGCGCATTGAGTGTGTAGATCACCTTCTTCGTATCAGTAATGATCGCCTCCTCTTCATTAGGAAGTTTGGCCAGGAAGTGCTTTTCAATGGTCCGGTAGATGGAAAGCTCCACTTTCTTCGGGTCCACCATCACAAACTTCAGCTGGCTCGGGTGCTTCTTGTAAAGAAGAGATACAAGGATGGCGTTAATACCGACGGACTTACCCTGTCCTGTTGCCCCCGCCATCAGCAAGTGTGGCATAGTGGCAAGGTCTACGATATAATTCTCGTTATCTATCTTCTTCCCCAGCGCCACCGGCAGGCTCATCTTGGAGTTGGCAAACTTCTCACTTGCCAGCATCGCCCTCATAGATACGATCTGCTTGTTTGCATTCGGCACCTCAATACCAATGGTACCTTTGCCTGGAATGGGCGCGATGATACGAATGCCAAGGGCTGCAAGGTTCAGTGCGATATCATCCTCCAGGTTCCTGATCTTGGATATTCTCACGCCTTCGGCAGGCACTATCTCATAGAGCGTTACGGTAGGACCTACAGTAGCGCTGATTCTTTGAATCTCAATACCAAAGCTGCGTAGGGTCTGGATGATCTGGTTCTTATTCTTCTCCAGTTCGTCCTTGTCCAGGGTAATGGTTTCAGAGCGATCTTCCAGCAAGTCTAAGGTTGGGAACTTATAGTCGGGCAGATCATATTCCGGAGCATATTTTTCGTTGCTTTCCAGGCTTATATGAGCGCCGTGTTTAATAACGGGCTCGTCTTCCTGCTTGATGACTTCAAAGGAGAACTCAGGTGTGGCCTTTCCTTTCTTTGCGGGTATTAGCAGCTCCTGTTCAACCACTTCCTCTTCCTCCTCTTCGTCCTCTACAAGTACCCCTTCTTCTTCCTCTTCTATTTCAGCAACTGGAGCCTTAGGTTCTTTTGGGCTTTTTGAGCCGTTATCAGTTAGGGTAATATCGTAATGCTTGGTGTTGTCTTCCTCTTCGATCTCCAGGTGATATTCCTGGTCCTGGTCTTCGTCTTCCATCGCCACTGGTGCCGGAGCTACGGATGCAGCGATATCTTTAGCGGTTCGCCTGGCCCGTTTTAAAAGAGGAGTAATGTCCAGTGCGAAAATTACGAACACGAAGAACAAGGTAATTCCTGCCAGCACCATACCTGTGCCGAGTTTGCCTATCAAACCGTTCATATAGGCGATACCTTCGTTGCCAAGCGCACCTCCGTAGGGAAAAGCAGCAGCCGGCATCAGGTAGGCCAGGATCGGGGCAACGATGAGTACCAGGATGCTGAACCAGCGAAGGTATTTCATCAGCGGGAGCACCCTTTTTCCATAAATGAGGTTCAGCCCCAGTGCGCCTATCCATACTCCGAGCAGAATGGAAGCGATTCCCGCCCCCATGTACACCATCCCGTGAGACAAGGCGGCTCCAAGCCGTCCACCCCAGTTGGCTACAGGCGTCTTATCATGGAGTAAAAACTGGTTCAGGCTCCTGGATGTAAGCAATTTATCCTGGTCTGCCTGCCAGGTAAAGAAATAACTGACTATGGAAAAACAGATGAACACCCCCGTAAGGAGGAAAAACATGCCGAAAGCAAGACGCACCTGGCGTTTTGGATCAGTTGCAAGAGTGGGAGCGATCGTGGGCTCTATTTGTGGCGTAGTTTTCTTTTTCTTCTTCGTATTAGCCATAAAGGGCGAGCAGGCGCAAAGGTACAGTGAAATAGATGAATCAAGTTATACAAAAAGACCAACAGTGTTGATTTTTTGCCAATTAAAGCAAAGCATATTATTAATTTGCATGCCATTGAATTCAGGCATTCCCAGGCATATAGACCGAGTGCCGCCGCGTTTTTCTTGAAGCGTCTCGGGACGGCGCAGCCGCGCACCCGAGTC
>CAMPJV010000309.1 GCA_946886975.1 uncultured Taibaiella sp.
GGTTCCGCTCCATTACATTCCGCTTCATTCGACATGATGGCTCTATTTGGCTATGGCTATATCGATGGCTTGTCAGGCTTTTGAGGCGGGGGTTTAGCTTTTTGGTACTGGCTTTCCGTTGCATTGCAAAATCAAGGCGTCATTTCTACTGAAAGGAGAAATCTCCTGAGAGGTAGAGGTGTTGGTGAATAGAAATTTTGTTGCCCTGATCACCGGGGCATCCTCACATTGGGTGCTATGGCAGCTATGGCTGTACGGGTGTTGGTTTTGTCCCGAACAACGAACAGGCTCTTGCATTAGCGCGGCATGAAAGCTAACTTTGCGCCACACACAAACTGAAAAAAATGAAAAAGACAATTACAAGCCTCGGTTTATCTATTGCTTTTTTTACTGCCTCACACGCGCAACCTGTGATAAATGATGGTACGGGTATGCCGCCGGTAGGGTTTTCCGATTCAATAGCTTTTGTAACTTCTGCTATGTCTCCGGGCACTGGAGGAGCGAATATTACGTGGGACTTTAGCGCGCTGACACCCACGGTAGCAGGTACTGCTAAGATAGTAGATCCCGCTACAACCCCCTACGCGGCCATGTTTCCCACAGCAAACTATGCAATTCAACTCACTCCTAACGGAGCCCCGGATTCGATGTATGAGTACTACCATGTGACAGGCACAAAGTGGGATATTGTTGGAAGCAGCTATTCTGCCGCTTCACCAGGCGGAGATTACACACCAAACCCAAAGACAATGATACCCTTTCCGTTCACATTCACTCAGTCGGTAACCGATACATTCCAGAAAGTGGGGAGCAGTGCCAGCAGCGTCACAATAACTTATGATGGCTATGGCACTCTAGTCACACCTTACAGGATAAACAGCAATGTGATCCGTGTAAAGCGCGATTTCGGAGGCACTGACTTTTACTACGACTGGTTCACAACCAATCCGCTTATTATCGTTGCTAGCTATGAGAATCAGACGCAGAAATTTACCTTCATGTCTACCTCTACCGTTAACTCCGTGAAGGAGATCACAAACACGGTAGCTTCGTCTGTATACCCGAATCCGCTTACATCCGGTGCTACTATAAGCCTGACCGCAGGGGCGAGCCTTGGTAAGTCGGCGACGGTGGTGATCACCGACGTCACAGGCAGAATAGTGAGGCAACTGCCAATGGAAAAGCAAGGTGTTGTATTCGAAAGAGCTGAGTTGAACAGCGGCTTGTATTTCTACTCGATCCGCAACAATGGAGCACTGGTTTCTGCCGGTAAGTTTGTGATAGAATAAGAAGCATTAATTTCCAGCAAATTCAGAGTTCCAGGTGTCTTGCACCTGGAACTTCTTTTTTATGTCAGCTCAAGGTAATTCGGTAGACCAGAATCTTGGGGCAATAGTGTTCTCTAATTGCCCGGTAATTCCGAACTTAGGTGTGTTTTAAACTTCCTGGTAAAATCCACTTTATGGGCAAATTAGCTGAGATCAAAACGAAGGCGACATCTTCGAGTGTTGAGGAGTTCCTGGAAAGCATAGCAGATGAGCAGAAGAGAAATGACAGCTATGTCATATTAAGGATGATGGAGAAGGTCATGAAAGAAAGGCCTAAGATGTGGGGAGCGTCAATGATCGGGTTTGGTGAAAAAAGATATAAAAGCCCTAATACAGGCAGGGAAGTAGATTGGTTCAAGGTCGGGTTTTCGCCGCGCAAGGCCAATTTGTCGCTGTATCTTGTCAGCAGTCTCCAGGATCATGCCGAGGACCTTAAGAAACTGGGAAAGCATAAAACAGGCGCGGGCTGCCTGTATATCAAAAAGCTGGAAGATGTTGATCTGAAAGTTTTAGAAAAAATGATCAAGTCATCGGCCAAAGGAGAATAGTTCCTGCTGGTTCTCCGACACTGACGCGAAGGTATTACTGCACCTTCACAAGCGTTGTCCACAGAGTGAAACTGGTTGGCTTGTTCATTAATACAAGCTGAGTGTTGGATAATACTTCGATCTTGTAGACTGTGGTGAAGCCATTATCCAGAGATAGCGTAAGCTCATCAAATACATTTTTCCACGTTCCCGCGATATTAGTTGTGTCGCTGTAGTCTCCTACTCTACGCAGCATAGTGCCATCAGCATTGTACTCGTCCTGAACATTATATGTAGGATAAATTACAAGATCATCCATGATCAGGTTTTCATTAGCATCGTCCATCATTGTTGTTACCGTCCATTTGCCGAGCAGCTTTTCCGGTGCGATTAGTGGTTCTTCAATTTCATTCTTTCTGCACGAGGTGAATGCTGCTGCTATGGAGGCAACCAGTACAATTGCTTTTATGAAATAAGCTAACATGCAGGGAAGTTAAGAATTATAATAATCCAATGTCTCCTTGCCTGTAAAGCTGTGTAGGGAATACTGGCTAGGCACCCCACAGTAGCCATTCAGGATGGTCAGATCAGGTCGAATGCCCTGGCAAACAAGGACAGATCGTATATGGTCCTTGCCTTGAGCTTTGCCTTTATATTTCTTCGATGGGTGGATGCTGT
The DNA here is from genome assembly GCA_946886975.1 of uncultured Taibaiella sp. Next base: position 2,534 of record CAMPJV010000309.1, read on the forward strand.
AGTTTCAGAAATATTCAGCTTTTCGGCTATCTCAATAGAGCTCATTCCCAGAGCGAGCGATTTCAGCACTTCCCGTTCCTGCCTGGTGAGTTTGTCAAAGACATGATAGTTCTTCCGGAGAAAGTTATTTTCCTCGAGTAGCTTCTGTGCCTTAGCCGCTATGTGATGCTGCGCGTCGACAGGTGTGGCGGTGGTAAGTGTAAGAACGGGTTTGCCTTCGTCGTCCCAAAGGATGATCTTAACCCCCGAGAGGAACCACGCCCATTCGTGCCGGGGAGACTTCCTGACTTGTTGAAACAAGGTAATCATTTCGTGGTCGTTGTTCCGCTCCAGCAGTCCGAATATCTGCGGTGCATACTCCTTTGACTCTTCGGGATTAAAGTAAACAGAGTAGTAATCCGTTCCGAGAGCCTGAAGTTCTTCCATGGAAATGCCCAGGTAATCTCTTCCTCTTTCAGACATATATACAACATGCCAATTACGGATGTCGTGAATAATGATCATTGCCGGAATATCATTTTCTAACGTACTAATCTCAGTGATCTTAGCATCCATCCTCGCCTGCAGCTTTGGGTTAGCTGCATTTCCGGACTACTGGGTAGTCATTTAAACTATTGGCTTTAGCGGCAAAATAGTCACCCATAGAGATAATACCAACAAGTGATAGTTTTTTTCATGCCTAAGCGCATTGCAGGTTTGATAGTATCCGTGCATCAAAAAAGCACAGTCCGGGGACTATGCTTTTGTGAGATCATGGTGACAGGGCTCCAGGTTTGTCTGCTTACTTTAGTTCCATTCTAAAAGAGCCATTCTCGGTATCCGTGTCTGTGGAGGGTCCC
>CAMPJV010000310.1 GCA_946886975.1 uncultured Taibaiella sp.
GTCCCCTCTTCCACCGTTAATGAATAGGCAGAAAAGTGAGGAATCTGTAGCTCTTTCACCTGCGACAGGTTGTACTTCCAGTCAGCATCTGTGAGTCCTGGGGTGCCATATATGAGATCAATGGTCAGGTTTGTGAAGCCCGCATCCTGTGCAGCTTTAATGGCGTAGTCTGCCTCCTGGGCATTATGCGCCCGGTTCATATATTTCAGGTCAGCTTCCTTAAAGGACTGAACCCCTATGCTGAACCGGTTTATCGGCGTCGATCGAAGGGCTTTGATGTACTTGGGTTCCAGATCATCAGGATTAGCCTCCAGCGTGCATTCCACCAAATTCTGGCGGGGGTAATGCTTGTAGATGGTATCAAATAACCGGTTGATCTCATCAGCGCTAAGCAAAGAGGGCGTGCCGCCGCCAAAGTAAATGGTTTCTATAGGCTCGTTCTTCAGGTACTCCCTTTGCATAGCCAGTTCCTGGTGCATAGCCTGGAGTACCTCACTCTTCAGGTTCATGGAAGTAGAAAAATGGAAATTGCAGTAATTACATTTCTGTTTACAAAAGGGTATATGCAGGTAAATACCGGCCATAGTGATGCTTTGATTATTTTTGAAAAGACGACATGAAGCGGTCTCTGCAGGTTTCCTTCTTTCTGATATTTCTAAGTGCCTTTCCTATTGGGATAGATGCTCAAAGTTACACCGTAACGCTCCACTCTGTTGAAAATACTGCAGGAGAAGCTTTATTAGCACAGCAAGGGCTAAAGACTTCTACTCAGTTCACCAGTGCAAGTGCCGCATACTCCTTCATACAGTCTATTGTCCCCAGCCTTCAGGAAAAGGGCTTTCTGGCTGCCTCCGTTGATAGCATCGCCATTATAGATCAGTCATACGACGCATTCATATTAATAGGCAAACAATATAAATGGGCTCAGGTAGGATTTGACTCTATTCCACAGGGCATCATCACCCTCTCTGGAATAAAGAAAGAACAGTGGGAGGGCCGCGCCTTGAATGCCAAACAGGTTTCGAAAGTATCTGAACGGCTCCTCCAATGGGCGGAGAACAATGGCTACCCCTTCGCTCGCGTATGGCTGGAAGGAATCAGTTTCGAAGCCGACGGTACAGTCAATGGAAATTTCATGTTCCACCGTGGCCCGGAGCAAGTGCTTGATACCATCATATTAAACGGCGACGTCAAAGTCTCCCGCAACTATCTTCTCAACTACCTCGACCTGGAACAGGGAGAACTATATAACGAGAAGAAGCTAGGAAATATCTCTCCCCGCCTTCGGGAGCTCCCTTTTCTGCAGGAGGCCGCACCATGGACACTTTCCTTCAAGCTATCGGAAAACGTTCTAAATCTTTACTTGAAAGAAAAGAAAGCAAACCTGTTAAACGCCATAGTAGGCCTACTGCCGAACAGCGTTGAGACCGGTAAGTTTCTCCTGACCGTAGATGCCCAGTTTGCATTCCAGAATATCCTGGCACAAGGGGAAAGCATTAGCCTTTCCTATCAAAACCTCCAATACAAATCCCCCAGGCTCAAGGCAGATCTGGTCTATCCTTATCTGTTCAACACACCCTTCGGCGTAGACGTCCATTTCGACCTCTTTAAGAAAGACACCACATTCCGCAGAACTTCCCTGCAGGCAGGCGTCAGATATCAGCTCTCCCCCACCGACTACCTGCGTGTCTTCTATCAAAATCAAAGTAATCGCCTCATCACCGTCGACACCAACTTTGTAAGAAGGAACAAGCGACTGCCAGACAATATCGATGTTTCAGCGAATGGAGCAGGTATCGAGATAGGCCTAAACAGAACCGATTACCGCATAAGCCCTCGAAAAGGTTTGGAAGCAAGACTCAGCAGCAGTGCCCTGGTACGTAAGGTAAAACAAAGCGATGCAATTACAGGGCTGACCGATGTTAGCGGCTTCGACTACTCCACACTTTACGATACATTAGCTAAGCGGCAATATCAATACTTCATAAATGGCACTCTTGCTTACTATATACCCCTCGGAAAGAAAGCAGTATTTAAGTCAGCATATAACGGCGGTTGGGTAGGCGGTGCCAGCCTGTTCCGTAACGAACTCTACCAAATCGGGGGATTCAGACTCCTGAGAGGCTTTGATGAGCAGAGCATCTTCACAAACAACTATCACGTCGTCACTCTCGAGCTAAGACTTCTGCTCGATCAAAACTCCTTCTTTTACCTCTTTAGCGATAACGGGTATGTCGTCTCAGACTTCAATGGGTTCTACAAAGACGACATCTACAATGGCTTCGGCCTTGGCACCACCCTGGAAACGAAGTCGGGGCTGTTCTCTATTAGCTACGCACTTGGCAGGAATAAAGCCAACCCTATCCAGTTCCGCCAATCTAAGATACATTTCGGCTATCTGGCCTATTTCTGATACTTCCAAAAACTTAATTCGTTCTGTGTATAAACAAAGACAAAATTGTTATCCCTGAACTGGCTTCAGCAGTAACTTTGTATAGTTCCCCATATGCAGCAGTCACAGAATTTTGTCGTCCGTATTTCATTGTGCCTTCTACTCCTATGTCCTTTGTCTCTGATTGCGAAGGTCAATACAACAAAGTATGGGGTGGCTTCTCCCTCTTCCTCGGTGCTTAAAGCTGCTACCGACAGGAGCATGGATAGCTTACTGAGCGCAAATCCCCAGATAGCACAAGAAACGGTCGCCTACAACATTATCAAGGAAAGAACGGTAGCTGAAGAAACCTGGGATTTCTACCTCTTGTTATTTCTGATTCTCTTACTAGGTTTCATCCGCCTGGTAGATCCTAAATACTTCCAGACCTTATGGATTGCTATTTCAAATCCTACGCTCAGCAATCGCCAGCTGAAAGAAAAGCTGCAAACTGCCTCGATTCCAAACATTCTGATGAATGTGTTTTTTACCATATCATCAGCAGCTTATATCTACTACGTGGTAAAAACCTTTACACCCCAACGTAGTAGCAGCATTCCGCCGTCTTTACTGATAGTCATGCTCATAGCAGGTATGATGATCATCTATTTGGGCAAGTTCGCAGTGATACGATTTAGTGGGTGGGCTTTTAAAGTGCAAAGCATTACAGAACATTATCTTTTTAATGTCTTTCTCGCCAATAAAATATTGTCCATAGTTCTCCTTCCGTTCATAATACTCCTCGCCTTTTCTGATCCTGCATGGGCTCAACCTGCTCTCATAATATCGTTTCTCTTAATACTTGCGCTCTTTATAAACCGCTACATGCGCTCTTGGCAGGTATTTGGTTCGTTCTTCCAATATAGTAAATTCCATTTTTTTACGTACCTTTGCGCCTCGGAAT
>CAMPJV010000311.1 GCA_946886975.1 uncultured Taibaiella sp.
GGATAGAGTTCTTCACGACATTATAGAAACCCGAGTAGGCCAGAGTGAAATCCAGGTTTTAGCTGATGTTGCTGCTGAGCACGGCACCACCATTGAAGCTGAGATTGTTTGAGTAGTTAAGGCTGGTGTTGATGAGGCCGGGTATCTTGCTGTAGTTGACACCGGCGTTGAGGTTCAGGTTGCTCTTGATGGCCCTGACCGGCATGCCATAAGTAAGGAAGCTCCTGGCGCTCCAGTAGCCGTCGAGGTTTACAGGCCTTGTAAGCTGGCTGCCCCGTGGCAGTATCACATCTCCATACACGGAATCCTTAGTTGGGATCAACGTCTGATTTGCGATATAGTCCATTGTGTAGCTGCCATACAGCATAGCAAAGAAACTGGTGGAAGTCGTAGTGTTCGTGTTGCCGTACCGGAACATGAGCGTATGCTGGTAGTTCTGTTCCAGGTCTGCATTGCCCGTGCGCAGCAACAGAGGATTTGTGATATCAACCACATCCTGCAACTGCTGGATGCTGGGGGCATTGGTAGCAGTGCGGTACATGATGCGGAGGTTCTTGGTCCTCGTGAACTTATAGTTGTAGCTGGCCTGGGGCAAAATATTGCTGAAGCTCTTTTCCACGTTCGGCCGCGGCGGAAGCTCCTGCATCCCTTTGAGCGAAGCGTACTGATAGTTCAGCCCTGCCATGAAGTTGGTCTTTTCCGTATTGCTCCTGTAGCTCAGGCCACCCCTGTGGGAGGCATACGTATTATCGAATTTATTGGAGAGCTGAGTGTTCAGCAAGTCGTGTTCTGATGACCCGTTCAGCTTATCATAGGTCAGCCGTGTAGAGTGGTTCTGTGTAAAAGACGGCGCATAGTTGATCATTAGCTGGCGCTTCTCGCCAAGGGGTTCAGTATAAGTGATATTGCCGGAGTAAGTATTGCCATCGCTGCTCAGGTCATAACGCTGATCTAAGGTATCATTCAGCAACGTATCCGCATATAACGTCTGCGAAGCAATAGTGCCATCGCCAGTGCGGTTATTCAGTTGCACACTTCCATTCACAGACATGCTTCTGCCTTTTTTGGCAAACTTATGACGGTAGAGGAGGTTAGTACCGAAATTATAACCCTGCGTATTGGAAATGTTTTCATTGCTGGTACCGCTCACAAAAGAGCTATCAGGCAGACGGTTAGTACCGTTGAGCGAGCGTTCGTTGCTATTGTCCTGGAAGCTGATGCGCGGGGTGAATATCACAGTGTTCATCGAATCGATCTCATACTCGAGTCGCAGGTTCGCACGGTGATTGATATTGGTGCTTTTTCTTGAACTGTGCTCCTTGTAGATAAGATTATTGTCAGCTTCAGTCAGGTAGGTTCTGCTAAGACTATTGTCATTCGTATTCTCGGTGAAGTTGAAGAAATAGCTGCCGGTGACCTTTATCTTTTCACTCCATTCGTCGCTATAGTTCAATCCGACCGAATGCGTGGTCGTTATTCCTTCCTGCTGCCCTACGAGGAAGTTGCTGATGTCGCCGCCACCTCTGCCGCCCGATCCGCCGCTGCGGCCGCCGCGTGGTCCGCCTCGGCCACCGCCTCTGGACCCTCCGCTGCCGCCACGGCTTTGTCCGCTGGAAGAATTGACCGCTCCTAACAGATCGTCCGTGCTGAAGTTCTGCTGGTTCACATTATTCGAGAGCCCGATGAGCGACACCCGAGTATCACCCTTAAAGTAGTTGAGGTTGCCGCCTACGACATAGAAGTTGTCTTTAAAATTCAGATCCCTTGTGCCATAGCCGCCATAGACCTTTCCAAACTGACCTGTGTTGCGCCCGGGCTTTGTAATGATATTGATCGTCTTCTGGCCACTGCCATCATCGAAGCCAGTGAGCTGCGCCTGGTCGCTGAGCTTATCAAACACCTGTATGCGGTCTATGATCTCAGCAGGAAGATTCTTAATAGCAGCATTGGGATCATCTCCAAAGAACGGCTTGCCGTCCACAAGCACCTGTTTTACGTCCTCTCCCTGAGCCTTTATCGTGCCCCCCTCAGTGGAAATGCCGGGCATTTTATTGATCAGGTCCTCAGCGTTGGCATCCGGATTAGTTTTATAGGCGCCGGCGTTAAAGCTAGTAGTGTCCCCGGACTGCTGCGCCCGTATCTGTTCGGCGGTAACGGTAACATTCTGAAGCTGTGTGCTGAGCACCTTCATCCTAATAGTTCCGAGGTCTGTGTTACCAGTGACATTTACATTACGGCTATAATTCTGAAACCCAACATAACTCGCCTTCAGTGAGTAAGCGCCCGCCGGGATGTTAGCGACAGAGAATTTACCATCCAGGTCCGTAACACCGCCGTATTTCAGAGAAGTATCTGAAGTGGGGGAGAGCACGACACTCACTCCGATAAGAGATGAATTGTCTGTTTCGTCGAGCAGGGTGCCGGAAACGGTAAACCCCTGTCCGTAAGCGCTTAATTGCAACAACGCCGCTAATACTATAAGCAAATACCTTTTCGTAAACATGATCCAGTCCAGAGTAGTTTAGTCAGAGGTACCCATACAACTATAGTGCCTGAAAATTAAACTCACGTGGCTGATGTGATTCCAGGTGCTGGGAATCAGCTACCTTTTACGAACGACCTTTTTCTTTTTAGCAGGCACATTGACGGGCAAAACCACCTGTCTGGCAATAAAATCAACAGACACTCTGCCATACTTTTCCAGGAGATTGTTACCAAAGAAGCCAATGGCGTTGTCATTGGCAAAATAGCCTTCCTTAGGCTGGATGATGACGTACGTGTTGAATATGCTGACCCGGTGATTCAACTCAAGCCTGTTTATCTTGACGGCCTGCAGGTAGATGCCCCCGCCGACACCTTTGCCCATAAGATACTTGCTATGTTCCAGGAACGGGTTAAAGCCCTTAAGCTTTTCCCATTGTTTAGGAGAAATATTCACATGAACCTCCTTGCTTGGCGCGAGGCTGACGCCGCTATTGAAGTGGAGGAATGTGTTGAGCGTGTCATTCAGCCTGACCTCGAACCTTGGTATGCCCTCCCTCATATCGAAGGAGATTGACTTTTTGGTCCCGGTGGGGATCTTTGCACTCTGGAATGCTATCTTTTGCGTGTTATAATCAATGGTAAGCGCATAGTTCTTTAATACATCCGTTCCGAGAATACCATCTATCTTCTGTCCGTTCAGCCTTATGAAGTCCCCGATGTTCCGTTTAGAAATTACCAGGTCTTTAATAACTGTCTTGCCTATAGACAGCGTGCGGATCTTCACGAGCGCCACGTGTTGCTTGCCGGCCGTACCGATGACCGTATCGGTTTCGCGTGTCACAGGAAGCTG
>CAMPJV010000312.1 GCA_946886975.1 uncultured Taibaiella sp.
TCAAATGATGTTTTATCATTTCGCCTTTTGTGATTAAGAGGAAGATGTCGTCTAACACTAGTTAGTTAATGTCGCTCCAGATACGCTACAATTTGTTGGGCAAGGGGCGAAGTGATCATATACCATGTCATTGTCATTGTAAATATACTTGTCTGTCTCGTCTAGTCCTACAATGACCATCGTAATTGCGTTCGCTCTCATGCCAGCATTCACTCCGTAGCTTGTAGCGGCGTATGAAGGCTGATGGGCGAGCATGAATTTGACGGTCTTGATCCGTCCGTCCGCCAGGTAGGCCCTTAGGGTGTCGGCGTCAAAAGTTAGTGATCTAAGGTCCGTTTGGTTGTCAGGGTAGTTAATGCTTGTGAGGTAGCTTTGAATCATGTTATTTGCCTCGTCAATGGGTATAGGCTGTGAGTAGTCAGCACCGCTGTATCTGAACTTTATGCCGGTGTAGGTAGGGTTCCCTTGTGGGGCTGGTCCCTGGATGGGAGTGGCAGGAGTGAAATTATCTGAGTCCTTCGAACAGGCAGAGATAAGAAGAATGGTGGCTAAGGAAAATAATGCAAAGTTTTTCATAACTGTATTTGTTTATGACAAAACTATTTGCACTTACCCCACCTAAAATCCGTTAAAAAACGGTTTTTATAATCAAATCTTTTCCGTATATACGCACCATTGACTAGTGCAGTGTTTATTCTGCATTAAACAGCCTCAATTTGCTGTTTCTTTCCCTTGCGGGTTGATATGTATTCTATCTCGCTATTGCTCCATGTTGCATTAAGGAGAACTGGTGTTTCCCTGGTAAGGACATGTTGTTTTCAATGGCTATAGAATTACCAGTTGCCAGTGCGGGCATGCAAAAAGCAAAGTATAAGGCTACAGTGCAGATTGTGAACACTACTATTAAAGGAATTACAAAAATATATCTCATATACAGTATGTTTCATAGTTTAGGAAACTCGTTTCTGATTGTGCCGGAACGCTAAAAGGAAAAATAGGAGCGCTAGAAAGCGCCCCATTCAAACAAACAAAAACAAATACAATTTTCATCTCCTTATTAATTTTCTCTCCCCGGTACATCTGTCGCCAGATGTTTAATGTGTTTATTACTTACAACATCAAATGTATTACCGAACCCTCGTTAGAAATACCGTTAAAAAACGGTTTTATTATTGAATAAAAATGTGTACTACTGCCCCAGGACGTTTCTGATTTTTGTCTGCTGAGCGCTTTGGAATGCCTATTCCGCGGGTTGTAGATAGGTTTAATTCACTGTCTTCTTATATTTATGAATGCTTGCACTAAACTTCACACCATTTCCCGAGCTTACTACCGACCGGTTAGTGCTAAGGCAGATAAGCTTGCAAGATGCCAATGAACTGTTCCTGATGCGATCTGATGAACAGGTGATGCAATACCTCGACCGCCCAAGGATGCAGCATGTTGAAGAAGCTGGTGCTTTCCTCGGGAGAGTCATCAGTGACGTTGCAAACAATAACGCTATAATCTGGGCCATCGCAATGAAGGGTGATTCAACGATGATAGGTAATATCAGCTTTTGGCAGATAGAGAAGGCGCACTACAGAGCAGAAGTGGGATACATGATGCATGCAGCATACCACCGGCTGGGAATAATGAACGAGGCTCTGGCAAAGGTGCTGGAGTATGGTTTCAGCGTCATGAACCTCCACTCGGTTCAGGCGAATGTTAATCCAGCAAACGCCGCCTCTATTAAGTTGCTCGAGCGGAATGGCTTTGTAAGAGAAGCTTACTTCAAAGAGAATTACTTCTACGACGGTAACTTCCTGGATAGCGCTATCTATTCGCTCCTGAATCCGTTCCAACAAAGCAAGGCGCACAATAACGAGCAAACCTCTGCTGCCGCCGAACAAGGGTAAGGTATTTGTGTGTGGATAGGCAACACTTTTTCTCATGTCTGACTCTAAAGGATTCTTTTCAAAATACGCCAGCCTGCTGGACGACCGGTTTGATGATCTTGTAAATGGCGTGAAGGCCCGGCTCAATCTCCATGACCCTCTGCAGATAGTGCCGTATCGCAGCTATGGCGCGGCCAACAGGTTGTATGTGAAGGGTAGGGTACTTGAGGATAAAGGGATCGGCAAGGTTACGGATAAGGACACGATCCTCAATAATCTTGTGAACATGTACAAGCGGTTTGAGAGCGATGAAGTGCCTGGTGCCGAAGTACGCATGTCTTTTGAGGGAAAGGACCTCAAAGTCTCCACCGATCAGGAGGGCTACTTTATCATAAACCTCGTTCCCACCACTCCCATTATTGCTGAAGATCTCTGGCATGATGTGGAACTGGAACTGGTGTCAGCTCCCATACCTTTTGATGCTAATGTAAAGGCTGGCGCTGAAGTGCTTATACCCCCTCCTGACGCTGAGTACGGCATAATAAGCGACATAGATGACACGATAATAAAGACCGGCGCTACAGATATTCTCGCTATGAGCAGAACAGTATTTCTTAATAGCGCCAGAACAAGGCTGCCTTTTGCCGGAGTTTCTGAATTCTACAAATCACTGCAGCTCGGAAGGAACGGCAAGCGCAACAATCCGTTCTTCTACGTCTCAAGCAGCCCCTGGAATATGTACGATCTTTTAAAGGACTTCCTCGATCTCAATACCATACCAGCAGGACCCTTGCTGTTAAGGGATTTCGGCTTACAGGATAACGCCCTGATAAGCTCAGGGCACATGGGTCACAAGTTCAAGGAGATTGAGCAGATACTCCTTACCTATCCTGAGTTGAAGTTTGTTCTGGTAGGCGATAGCGGACAGGAAGACCCAAAGATCTACAGAGAAGTGGTGAAGAAGTTCCCGGACCGAATACTTGCAATCTACATAAGAGATGTGCAGCTTCCGGAAAGGGAGAAGATAGCGATGGACATATCTGCAGACCTGAGTGCAGACAAAGTGGAAATGGTAGTAGTAGATAACACCGTTGAAGCTGCGGACCACGCGGCAAAGACCGGGCTGATTTTTAAAGAGGCTATCCCAGCGATTGAAGAAGACAAGGCAGAAGATAAGGGACAGAAGACAGGGAAGGAGCCACTTAAAGATCTGGCTTAGTACCTCAGTAGATTTTAGAAACAATTAACCTTCGGTCTTCCGGAATGGTCATAATATTGAATTGTATTATCAACAAAGAACATCATGAAATGTCCGAACTGTAATGAAACGCTCCTGATGACAGAAAGAAACTCCGTCGAGATCGACTACTGCCCCTCCTGCCGCGGCGTATGGCTCGATAAAGGCGAGCTTGACAAGATGCTGGATATGGTGGAACAGAAATACAGTCAAT
>CAMPJV010000313.1 GCA_946886975.1 uncultured Taibaiella sp.
CCGCGGGAAAAAGAAGTGCTCTAACTGGTGGACCCTGGCAGCCAGGGATTCTGCTACGTCTGCTGACGAAACAGGGCATCTTGCCTGAACGATCACATCTCCGCTGTCGTAAACTTCATCAACATAATGTATGGTTATGCCGGTTTCTTTTTTGCCTGAGGCAATTACAGCATTATGAACATGGTGGCCGTACATGCCTTTGCCTCCATGATCGGGAAGGAGGGCGGGATGTATGTTTATGATCTTGTTCCTGAATGTCTGGATGAGCGTCTCGGGCACCTTCCAAAGGAAGCCGGCCAGAATAATCAGCGAAGGTTTGTATTGGTTGATCTGACTGATGAGCAGGGCTTCGTGGAAGCTGTGCCTGTTTATGATGAGAAAGGGTATGTGTTCCTTTTTTGCGATATCTAATACGCCGGCATCTGCCTTATTGCTGATGATAAGGGCGACCCTGGCGATGGGTTTCTGTTTGAAATAGTCGATGATCGCCTGAGCGTTGGAGCCCCTTCCTGAAGCAAATATGATAAGTGAGTGCATAACGTGGTGCGAAATTAGGAAAGACTTTAGCGTTATGAGGCGTGTTTAGTGCTGGTTTATCTAATTTTATTCCTGAAAGCTGTGGATATGGCGACGGAAAAGCTAAGACTGGACAAATACCTTTGGGCGATAAGGGTTTTTAAGACCAGAACCCAGGCCACTGCGGCCATAGACGAAGGGAAGGTGAAGCTATCGGGGATGTCGGTGAAGGCATCGCGCGCAGTATCTGTTGGGGACAGATATGATATCAAGACACCGGCGCGCAAGTGGACCATAGAAGTGACGGGGCTAATACATAACCGTGTGGGGTATGAAGATGCAATAAAGAACTACATAGACCTTACATCGGAGGAGGACCTGAAGATGAACCAGCGGATGGCCACGAGCTTTTATACGGGAAAGCGCCTAAGCAAAACAGGCCGGCCAACTAAGAAACAGCGGCGCGACCTGAGTGATCTTCATGCTCCGGACGAGCCGGAAGCGGATTAATATATTGCTCTGTAGTCTCCTTCTTTGACCCTTGCCCAATTCTGGCCGAGGTCTTCACTACGATAAATGCCTTTGTTTGTGGCTATATAGACATAGCGCTTGGTAGCTTCGTTCTTAAAAATGTCATCCTTACCGGTAATGGCATAGACTGTAGTGCGTGTTTCCAGCCCATTGTTGGACGGGACGAAGCTGCCGCCCTGCAGGCGGTAAATGCCCATGGAGTCGGTTCCTACAAGTAGGACCTGATCGAAGGGGGCGGCGGTAGCAAGGATGGGGCGTCCGGGGAGACCCTGATAAGCCGTCCAGTTTATGCCGTCGTCGCTATGAATTACGCCTGCTGCGCCTGTATAGTCGCTGAAAAGCAGGGTGTTGTTGAAATGGCTTAAATAGCCAACCCCTGTTGGCTGTGTGGCAGGGATGATATGCGTCCAGGAGTCTGTTTTATTGTCTCTTTTGTAAAGAGAATCAGCGCTGCGGGCATATAGCGTACCATTCTTCAACTGGGTGAAAGAGGTGATGCCTCCACCTACTACACCGGCATCCCAACCATTGTCGGTGACCCATGTGAAGCCGCTGTCCGCACTGTATACGATTCCTTTATTAGCAGGGTCGATGCTGGCGAGATAGACTCTGCCATGATCGGGGACGTTTAGGATCATTGGCTGCCATGGGGCTAACTGAGGCGGAGCAGCGTTTTGGTACCTCATATTGAAGTTGAGACCATTATCGTTACTGAAGTGCACATTTTGTTTGATGAAGATCAGATTGCTTCCAGAAGTTACTATAGCGCGCTGAGGGTAACCGTCTGCCTGAAATACGGTTGTGTAGTTGGTGCCATCGTTTGTATTAATCAGGGCTCCCTGTACATCAGCGGCGTACAGGCTGTAAGGCTTCTTGATCACTGTATTATTATCTATGCCATTTTCTTTCTTGCAGGCTGAGAACAGAACTGCGGCCATTCCTAGAAATGCAAGGTTATATACCACGCCAGATATTCGCATTGAAAAATTTTTACCAAGTTTACAAAAAAAGTTAAGAAATCAAACTAACTGGTCATTAATAGACGATAAAAAGGCTCAAAAGGTTTGTTTTTGAAGGGTTTTCATGGCTTGAGCAGGTATTTGGAAGGTGGGGCGGTTTCCCAGGGCTGGAAAGAAGAGTGTGTTTTAAAAAACTCATCCCATACCTCGGTATGGGATGAAGTGTAATGTATTGAAGCTTGGTGGCCACCGGCTGATTAGAAGGGCAGGTCGTCTGCGCTTTCTGGCGAGGGGTTGAAATAGCTACCGGCGTTTTGTGGTACCGGATTGCCTCCGACACCGGAATTCATGTTGGTGTAAGGCGGCATGGCCTGAGCTGTGGCGGGGGCACCCATCGCAGCACTTTCTACTCTCCAGGCGTCCAGGTTAGTGATGTAATTGACCTTGCCGTCCTTTTCCCATTTATTGCCTTTCAGATTGAAGCTGACCTTTACCTGATCACCTTCGTTAAAGCGATCAAGTATGTCGCATTTGTTTTGTACCAACTGCATTTTAGCATAGTTAGTGTACACATTGCCATTTATTTCTTCGGATATCTCAAGAACAAACTCGCGTTTTTTAAAGCGCTCGCTTACCTGCTGTGTGTCGTACTTTACTGCTAGCTTACCAGTTACTTCTAAACTCATTTCTTTAAATATTTATTGGTAGAATAATGATTACACGGTTAAGTTACAAAGATAATGAAATGGAGGAGTAGTGGCGTGGGCTGTGGAAGGAAGTTTATGGAGTGAGCAGGTCTGATGGAGGTGGGTGCGCCGGCCAAGGGAGCGTCCGTGCACGGCGGGTGGTGAAGGCATGCAAAAGGGGAGAAGGCCCGGAGCGGAAGCGAGGATACTACTGGGATAAGCCTAGGATAAGTCTGGGGAAAGCCTAGGAAAAGCCTACGATAGGACTACAGAAGGGACGAGGAGAGGGGGTATATATGAAAAAAGTGCCTGAATAAGGCACCTTGAGCTATTTGGGGGAGGTATATGGGGGTCGAACCCACGACCTTCGGAACCACAATCCGACGCTCTAACCAACTGAGCTAATACCTCCGTGTTGTAATTGGGGAGGCAAAGATAAATAAATTTCCGTTTGCGCAACTATAGAATAATGACGGTTTGGGTGGGGTGTTCGAGCTTTAGGAATATGGCTACACAAGTAAGCGGGAGGATTTGCTAAGCGGGAGGTTTAGATGCTCTGGGAGCATGACAAATGGGGTTACACAGATTTGCGGGAGTATTTGGTCAGGGCGAAATGGGGTTATAC
>CAMPJV010000314.1 GCA_946886975.1 uncultured Taibaiella sp.
CAATATCCCTTAGAGCATGACGATAATAGAAGCCATCATTCTCGGCATTGTAGAAGGTGTCACAGAGTTCCTCCCCGTATCCAGTACAGGCCACATGATCCTCGCCAGCTACTTTATGGGGATTCAGGACGATGCCTACACCAAGCTCTTCGAGATATGCATCCAGCTCGGCGCCATCCTCTCTGTGGTCGTCCTCTATTGGAAGAAGTTCTTCGACTTCAAGAGCTGGCAGTTCTACGTCAAGCTATTCATCGCTGTCATCCCTGCACTCATACTGGGTTTCCTGTTCAACGACGCCATAGAAGCCCTCCTCGAAAGCCCCCTCACAGTATCCATCACCCTGATTCTAGGCGGTATCGTCCTCCTCTTCATAGACAAAGCATTTAAAAACCCTGCTGTCAATGAAGAACCAGGCATCACCATGAAGAATGCCTTCGTGATAGGTCTCTGGCAATGTATCTCTATGATACCCGGCGTCAGCCGCAGTGCCGCCACCATCATCGGCGGTATGCAGCAAAAGCTCACCCGCAACCTCGCAGCCGAATTCTCCTTCTTCCTTGCCGTCCCCACGATGGCAGCAGCCACCGGCTATTCCCTTATCCTAAAGAAATGGCAGGTCAACGGAGTAGAAATGAAAGGCTACGAACTCCTCACCCAAAACGAAGGCGACCTGATAACCTTCGGAGTCGGTGCCCTCGTCTCCTTCATAGTAGCGATGATCGCCATCAAGTCCTTCATCACCTTCCTCCAAAAGCACGGCTTCCGCCTCTTCGGCATCTACCGGATAATAGCAGGCTTGGTTATGTTACTAGTACTTGGCTGGAGGTATTTTTAGAGTTGAGTACAGGAGATGGCTTTCATCTTCTCAACTTCTTCACTTCTCAACTTCTGACTTGCCTTTCAAGCCTCTTCAGGCTTCCAGGCCTCAAAAAGAAAGTTCAGGAACCGGTTCTCTTCCCGCGTAATAACGTTATCCGCCTTGGTAAGCTTCAATGCAAAGCGAAGTAGCCTCTGGCGCTCCTCCTCTGTGGCATCATCGTAGAAGTCATCCATCATCTTACGGAAGTGCCCCTCCCACTCCTCAGGCTTCAGATTGCTTATTATAGCCATTTCCCTGTCAAGGTTCACCCTAAAAGGGAACTCATGCACCAGGTAATCCCTTATTACTATATCCTCCGCCGGCCCTACACGAAAGTCCACAGCCGAGAGGATCATCAAAAGATGATAGCCTGCTATAGTTTTATTAAGACGGTTATTGGGCATAAACTGTACTCCGGTTTTTGCATCAGCTGTGGGAAGCCAGCAGCAGATCAAGGTCAGTAAATTTCAGGTTAAAGCGCTTGGCTATTGGAGCATTCGTTACGCACCCTTTGTATAGGTAAACCCCATTTCTTATGCCCTCTTTTGCCTGTATCAGGCCTTCCATCCCCCCCATGTCGGCACACTGCACCATTATGGGCATCAGTACGTTGCTTATCGCCCTCGACGCTGTTCTGGAAACACCTGAGGCAATATTAGGTACGCAGTAATGTATCACATCGTACCTCTTATATATCGGGTTCTCATGCGACGTAACCCTTGAGGTTTCAAAGCACCCGCCCCTGTCTATGCTGATATCCACTATTATCGATCCGGCCTTCATGTTGCTCACCATCTCCTCCGTCACCACCAGCGGGGTAATACCATTTATAGGCTTCACTGCACCTACAGCAACATCCGCACTAGCCAATTCCTCAGCCAGGGCAACAGGGTCTATTACCGAGGTAAAACACCTTCTGCCAATATTATTCTGGAAACGCATCAGGCGGTATATAGAGTTATCAAATACCTTAACAGATGCTCCGAGCCCCATTGCCGTCCTTCCTGCAGACTCTCCAACTATTCCGGCTCCAAGTATCAGGACTTTAGCCGGCGGCACCCCTGAAATACCTCCGAGGAGTATCCCCTTTCCATTATGCACATTACTAAGATATTTGGCAGCAGTCAATATAGCGGAGCTACCTGCTATCTCACTCATTGATCGGACAATGGGATAAGTACCCGCATCGTCCTTTATAGATTCAAAGGCAATAGCTATGATCTTCTTCTGCATCAGGTGCTCCATCATGTCCGCCTTCAGGAAAGGAAGATGGATAGGAGACACCACTACCTGGTTGGGTTGAAGGAGGCTTACTTCCTCATCTATGATGGGTGCAGACTTAATTATAGTAGTTGCTTTATATAGGTCTACTTTATCATAAACTATGCGGGCACCTGCTTCGCTATAATCGCTGTCAAAATAAAAGGACCCTTCGCCTGCGTTATGCTCTACCGCTACTTCATGACCAGAGTTCACCAATACCGACACAGCCTCAGGCGTTAAGGCGATACGATTCTCCTGGAAGGCTGTTTCCTTAGGGATACCAATAAAGAGCTGCTTTTTCTTCGGTAAGATCTCCAGGGTCTCTTCTAATGGAACGTATGAGAAAGAGGGTGAAATATAAGGTCTTTTACTCATGCCGGCTCACTTCTTGTCATTTGCGAGAAAAATACAAAACATGTTTTGATTAAAGAAACCATTTAACAAACCCACTATAAATCATGCCAATATTTGACCAAAATATAAATGAGGCACAGTTGTTAAGGTGTTCTTTCTATTTTTGTAACGGACACGACGTACAGCATGTTAAAACAATCGCAGAACCAGAAACTGCTTCAAAAGCTATCACCTCAGCAAATTCAGCTAATGAAACTGCTGCAGGTGCCAACCGTAAATCTGGAGGAGCGAATAAAGGAGGAAATGGAGGAAAATCCGGCGCTGGAATACCAGGACAGCGATGGTGAACAGGATGAGTTTAACCTGGACAATGACGCCGACGATAGCTACGAAGGTGAAGATAGTGACGTAGAACTGACCAGCGATACAGCAGAAAAGGTAGAGCTCGACGATTTCCTGAGGAATGAAGACGAGGGTGATTACAGCTACGGAGAAGGATACAACAATAGCGATCAGGAAACCCGCACTACCCCTGTACGGGTAGAAACCAGCTTTCACGAGCACCTGCTTGGTCAGCTTAGCCTTTTAGAGCTCGATGGTGACCGACGTAAAATAGCAGAACAGATTATAGGCAGCATAGATGAAGACGGATACCTCCGCAGGGAACCTTCCGCCCTTGTAGATGATCTTGCCTTCGGACAGAACATCAATACTACCCTGGATGAGGTGAATGAGCTGATAGAGCAAATACAGATGCAGTTCGACCCTCCGGGTGTTTGCGCCTGGAC
>CAMPJV010000315.1 GCA_946886975.1 uncultured Taibaiella sp.
CCATAATGGGTGGAGTTGAAATTAAGTTTCTTAAATGTACCTCGGGAAACCTGTGTTTTACTACCCCTTCAGGTGTGAGTATTGGGGGGATTTAGCGGCAAAACTTCATTTTTCTTTCTCCCCACTCCTGTTTACTTTTGGCTGAGAGGAGAAGATAAATGGCTGACAATTATATAGTATCGGCGAGAAAGTACCGTCCGCAGACCTTTGACACCGTTGTTGGTCAGGAGCATATTACCACCACACTGAAGAATGCTATCAGGCATCAGCATCTCGCTCACGCCTACCTGTTTACCGGTCCAAGAGGGGTAGGGAAGACCACCTGCGCCAGGATCTTAGCCAAGACCATTAACTGCGAGAACCCGACCGCTGATATGGAGGCCTGCAATGTCTGCCCTTCCTGCGAAAGCTTCAACAATAGTGGGTCCTTCAACATCTTCGAGCTGGATGCCGCGAGCAATAATAGTGTAGATGACATCAGGGAGTTGGTCAACCAGGTTCGGTTTGCACCACAGCAGGGAAAGTACAAGATATATATAATAGATGAGGTGCACATGCTCAGTGCTGCTGCCTTTAACGCCTTCCTGAAGACCCTGGAGGAGCCGCCGCCTTATGCCATATTCATTCTGGCCACAACTGAAAAGCATAAGGTATTGCCCACCATCCTCAGCAGGTGCCAGATATTCGACTTTAAGCGCATCACTACCGAGGATATCGTCCACCACCTGCATAGCATAGCTACCAAGGAAGGAATGCTGGCGCAGGAGTCTGCCCTGCATGTAGTAGCTCAGAAAAGCGAGGGCTGCATGCGCGACGCCCTGTCCATGCTCGATAGGATTGCAAGCTTCACAAATGGCCAGCTTACTTATTCGGCTACCATGGAGCATCTTAACATGCTCGATGCTGACTTCTACTTCAAGCTTACAGACCACCTGCTCAGCCAGGATATCAGCGGAACGCTGCTGGTGCTTGACGACGTGCTAGAGAGAGGATTTGAGGGGGATGTGATCATTCAGGGCCTTGCAGAACATATGCGAAACTTGCTGCTGTGCAAAGACCAGCGAATGGCTAAGCTCCTCGATGTGCCCAACGACCACAAGCAGGTCTACTATGAAAAGGCTTTGCAAACGCCGCCTTCGTTTATAGTTTCCGCCTTGAACGTGCTTAACGATAGTGAGCTGAACTACAAGAATGCGAACAATAAGCGTCTTCACGTTGAGATGTGCCTTATCCGACTGTGCTATCTTCTGCAGGCTACAGACTCAGACGTAAAAAAAAACACTGATCCGCTCCCAGGCCTGACCGGAGGTGCGCCTGCGCTCTCCGCCGCGCCGTCTTCTGTCACTACACCGCCGCCTTCAGTTATGCCGGATTATCCAATGCCCGCACCACAGCCCGCCAGGGTTGAGAAGCAAGCATCGGAAACAAATCAGGCGACGCCAGAGCCCTTACCAGCCACCGATGCACAGGCAAGCGCGGAAACCCAAAAGCAAGCAGCACCACCTAACCCATCAAGGCGCATTAGTAAGAACTTGCTGGAAAATATAGATGCTGCTGTTAATAGCGCTATGTCTGCATCCGCAGTCGAGGTCACTGAACTTACGGACGAGTTGGTGCAGCAGGTGTATGACCAATATAAGGCCAGACTTAAGGAAGAAAATAAAAGTATTCTTGTATCACAGTTCTCAGTCATCAAAGCTGAGATCGCAGGCCCCGATGAGATACGGCTTGTAGCTCCTACCGAGCTAACGGAGGAGTACGCCAAGGAACAAAGAAGTTCTCTTATAGATCATTTCCGTAAACATATCAACGGAAGGGTACGCGTAACCACGGAGGTGAGAAAGAATAAGGAAATGGAAGGCGAGCAGCAGCCAGCGGTATTAAGTAAGACTGAGATGTTTGAGGCTATGGCAAAGGAAAACCCTGAGCTCCAGAAGCTCAAAGATGCACTCAACCTTCAGATAGATTACTAAGCTCGGACTACAGACCCCTTTTCTTTTCCAGGTCCTTTTTATTCACTGTCCACTTAAAAAGCGGCCTTCTTTTCTGATCGTAGTATTGCACTGTTAGTCTTCTATCTTCCGAACTGCCGCTGACCGAAATTTGGGCGAAGTTGTAGGTCTCTATCAGGCTTCCATCTACCCTGTACTTGTTCAGTCTTTCTGTACCCTTGGCTTTTCCGGGGCTGGACGTCAATGGAGAGACTGTAATATCATAAAGTGGATAGTTGTCTTTCCTGTCCACCTTATTGATCTCACTGTAGTGCTTATCTCCGGAAATGAATAACACCCCTTCTATTTTCTCATTTCTAATGAAACGCATGAGCTCCTTATACTCGTATGGATAATGAATCAACCCGTCTGTTTCCGACCAGGGACTCACTACAGGACTGCCATTAACGATAATCTTAAAGCTTGATCTGCTTTCTTCCAGCAAAGTCTTCTTCAGCCATTTCATCTGCTGCTCTCCGAACATACGTTTGTTCCGGTTCGGCTTTATCCACTTGTAAGCCCAGAGGTCATCCCTGTCCCTCCACCAGCGGTCGTCCAGCAGAATAAAGAGCACATCATTGTATTTAAAGCTGGTGTACACTCCTTCATCGTGTTCACCAAAGGAGGGGTTGTCCGTCCATGTGTCCATAAACACTTGCCTGTTCTCTCGTTTAAGGTGATAGTCTTTGTTACTTTGGTTGGGCCCGAAATCATGATCATCCCAGATCGCGTATTCTGGCATGTCTCTGTTTATAAGTCTTTGCATCACCCTGGCGCCCCTTACTTCTTTTGCTTTCCGCTGTAACCCTTCAGCAGTTATCCAGTCCTTCTCATCAAGGTACCAGTTGTCGCCAAGCCAAAGCATAAAATCCGCAGGTGTTATAGACATTTGATAATAGATGGAAGTGTCCCCGTTGTAATAGATTCCACTGCTATCTTCCTTGGTTACATCCAGGTATGCGCAGGAGCCAGTAATAAAGCTGAAGTCGTTTGTGTTTAAAGGCTGGGCAGAAACAAAGCCGGAATTGAATAGAGTTATAAGTATAATGACGCTCGTTTTCCATTTCATTACCACACAACCTACAAAAATCATCCCTCCCGGCCTTTATATATTGGCTACCTTTCAAACGTGGAATTAATTACTTTTGACACCTAAATAAAAGAGACCCGTACTTATGGCTGAAGCGATACGTATGCCACTGTTGAGCGATACGATGAAGGAAGGAGTTATAGCCGCCTGGCACA
>CAMPJV010000316.1 GCA_946886975.1 uncultured Taibaiella sp.
GTATAAAGTCCTGGTGGAGGATTCGGACCTCACAATGCTGGTGATAAACGAAGATGGCATCATCAAGTTTGCCAACAAGAATGTCGAAAAACTGGTGGGCTTCGATCCCCGCGAATTGATCGGCTTCTCCCTGATGGAAGCGGCGCCCCGTAAGTTTAAGAGCGAGGTACAGCATGTGCTCTATCTGCTGAAGAAAACAGGCAACTATAATAGTACGCTTGAACTTCAGATTTTCACTGCCACCGGAACCAAATGGGTATCGTGCAGGGTATTTCCTGTGAGTAAAGAAACAGACGAGGCCCATGAATGGCAGGTAGTTATCTGGGATTTCGAAGAAGAAAAGCAACTCCAACTGGAACGTGAGGTCATGGAAGGTCAGCGCAGGGAGGAGCAAAAACTCGTTCAGGATATCCTTGACAATATTCCTTCTGTTATCTTCCTCAAGGACGTTGACGGCCGCTATGTCATGATCAATAGCAAAATGGAACAGGTACTTGGCCTTTCCGCTTCAAAGGTGATCGGCCAGGCAGACTTGCAGCTGATTCCTGACAAAGCCCGCTATCTGGAATTCAAGTATTCAGATGATAAAGTACTGATACA
Source organism: uncultured Taibaiella sp. (assembly GCA_946886975.1). The sequence continues at coordinate 601 of CAMPJV010000316.1, forward strand.
CAAAACCGCCAATAGCTTCGAAGACGTGGTTGACTATGGTAATGGAAAAGTAGAATACTACTGGGTTACTAAATTCCCGCTACTTGATGCCCAGGGCAACGTAAAGCACATATGCGGTCTTGCAACTGACATCACCGAGCGCAAAGAGGGAGAGATTAAACTCCTGAATGCAAAGAAAGAAGCCGAGCAGGCCAAGGCTGCACAGGAATCTTTCCTGGCTAATATGAGCCATGAAATACGCACTCCTATGAACGGAATCATAGGCATGGGCAACCTGCTCATGGGAACCGAACAAAATGACGAACAAAAAGAATTTACCGAGAACATACAGGAATCAGCCAGGAATCTCCTGGCGATCATAAACGATCTGCTCGATTTCTCTAAGATCAAATCGGGCAAGTTCCTCTTCGAAAGTGCCCCATTCAAGTTGCGCCAGACTATAAAGAAAACCCTGTACCCACTCCAGTTTAGAGCAGAAGAAAAACTGCTGAGGCTCAACATAGATATTGACAACTCGGTGCCTGACGGCCTCATAGGTGACGGCCTCAGATTCCAGCAGGTAATGATTAATCTCATTGGCAACGCCATCAAGTTTACAACCAAAGGAAGCGTAAATATCAGCGTTTCAGCTGGCGAAGAAAACGCGGGTTATATCGATCTCCAACTGGAAGTAAGCGATAGCGGAATAGGAATTGCGGAAAACAAATTGGGATACATTTTCGAGAGCTTCACCCAGAACAATGTCAACACTTCACGCAAGTATGGCGGTACAGGCCTGGGGCTTGCGATTGTTAAACAATTGGTAGAACTCCAGCAAGGCCATGTATGGGTATCAAGCACGCTGGGAAAAGGTTCAACATTTACTGTAATAATCCCATACAGGGTAAGCCATGAAGAAACTGCCCAGGAAGTGAAGACCAGCTATATACATGATCGAGATAATGAAATGCTGCTGGAAGGCATCAATGTCTTAGTGGCTGAGGACAATACCATCAACCAAAAGGTTGTAAAGAATACTTTGCAAAAGCAGGGAGCTACAGTAAACATCGTCAACAACGGCCAGGAGGCTATTGATGCACTCCAGGAAGAAGACTACGATGTAGTGCTGATGGACCTGCAAATGCCGGAAGTAGATGGTTACAAAGCTACCCGTTATATCCGGGAGGTAATGCGGAGGGAACTACCAATACTGGCTATGACTGCCGATGCACTGAAAGGCGAAGCGGAGAAGTGCTTCGATGTGGGCATGACAGGTTTCATTTCTAAGCCTTTCGAACCTCGCGATCTTTACCACCAGATACTACAGGTAACTAACGACCGGAAACTACTGGAAGATTTAAAAGCCACAGAAAGTCCGGCAGAAAAGTCGACAGAATTAGTCGATTTTAGCTTCCTTTTCGAACTATCTGACATGGACCCTAAATTCATTTCAGATGTATTGACCATCTTCCTTGAAACTATGCCGGAAGGCCTTGATAAACTCAACAATCTTATACAAGACGAATCTGATTGGGACGCTATCTCCAAGCAGGCTCACTTCCTGAAGTCGAGCACTAGTGTAGTGAAAGTCGGCGATATGTTCGACAAATTATACGACATAGAAAAACTTACAAAAATATCCGGAACGGAACTAGAAACTATCAAGATCATTTTCGCCGAGATACAGGAGCTTTTCATACAAGCCCACCCCATCCTGCTAAGCGAAAACGAACGATACAAAAAAGCAGTTGTTGCATAAAAAATAAAGTCCCGGAAAGCGGGACTTTATTTTTACTTATGTTAAGCTCCCCCAAACCTCAGGCCGATACAAAACGGATGCTGATCAAGAGCAGTTTTGTGCAGTGAAGTAACCTGGTAACTGGCGTATATCCTGAAATAGCTCGCTATACCAATCTCCCCGGTCAGGCATGCATTAAAATCGCTGAAATTAAACCCATCATGATTTTTCACTTTACCTCTCGGTCCCGATATCTGCTTTGTCCAGGAGCTAAGCCTGTAGCCACCGGTCACGCCCACACCATATACCAGCCACAAGTCCTTTCCCATCCGGGTTTTAGCCGTTAGCGCCACCGGTACGCTCAGGTAAGTAAAGCCGAGCTTGTTTTTGCTGAAGTTCACGGTATCCATATACACTTCGGGATTAGTATTATTCAGGTAGCTGATATCCTTGCTAAACCTGAAATTATACATCTGTAATCCGATACCACTCGATATATACATCTTTTGGGCGCTTGTTTTCAGGAACCGGGCTTTAAATATTATTGGCCACACGTTCACGTTCCATGACTTTCCTGTACGCAGGCTAAATAGCTGCTCATTCTTCATCGCCGCGGGCACATTCAGAAAGCCCTGAGCCGCAGTAGTAGTATAATCGGTATTATCCTGCAATGTATTAATTCCAATATCCACAGCAGCATAGGTGAAGTCAAACTTCTTTTCTATACGCTTCTTATTAGTAATGGTATCCTTATCCATGTGCAAGCCACCTTTCATATCTTCTTCAGCGGTCTCTATTCTAATTCCCCCATCATTAGTTATAGAAACGCTCTTTCTTTTTTTGCCAGCTCCTTCTTTCCCTTTATCTTCCTGGGCCGACGCTGCAAAGCTTATCACAACTGCTGCCAATAAACAAT
>CAMPJV010000317.1 GCA_946886975.1 uncultured Taibaiella sp.
ATGGTACAAGCACGGTAAAACTTAACCTTGCAAAAGTTAGTACTACGGCTTCAACTTTTGGAGTGGTATCGGACAAAGGCGATGTGAGTTATACGCCGGGTGTGCATTACAGAGGTATTGTCAATGACGATCCTAACAGCATTGCAGCCATCAGCGTGTTTGAAAACAACGTGATGGGTTTCTATTCTACCGATGAAGGAAACTTTACAATAGGTAAGATGGAAGATGGTTCTGGAAACTATTGCGTCTATAGTGACAAAGAGCTGCCTAGCCTTGGTTCATTTGATTGCGGTGCTATCGAACTGTCGCCAAACAAGGCTGCCCCTGCCCCGTCTGTGACAGGTATTGGGTGCAAGACGGTGACTGTTTACGTGGAGTGTGATTACGCTTTGTTTGTGAATAAAGGCTCAAACGCTACAACCCTTACAAATTACGTAAACGGGCTCTTTAACCAGGTTAGTGCTCTTTATGCAAATGATAATGTCGATCTGCAGATTTCTCAGATCTTCATCTGGACGACGCCAGACCCCTATGCATCTTTGACGTCTACCAGTTCCATCCTTAACTCTTTCAAGGCAAATAAGGGAGCTAATTTTAATGGTAATCTTGCGCATTTCCTCACAACCAGAAATGTTGGTGGAGGTATAGCATATGTGGATGTGCTATGTAATAAGCCATATGCCTTTGGAGTGAGTATGATTTACAGCTCGTATAGTACAGTGCCTACCTATTCATGGTCCGTGGAAGTTGTTACGCATGAGCTGGGTCACAACATTGCATCTCCTCATACGCAGTCATGTTCCTGGCCAGGGGGAGCAATTGACAACTGTTATGCAACGGAAGGTGGTTGCGCCCCAGGTCCTGCTCCAATTAATGGAGGAACGATCATGAGCTATTGCCATTTAGCCAGCTATGGAATTAATTTCAACAATGGCTTTGGACCTCTACCGGGAAATCTGATAAGGGATAGAGTATTGAATAGCTCATGCCTGGTTTCGTCAGGTACTGCACCAACTGGCTTATCTGCAACTAACCTAACTACATCTTCCGCTCAACTCGGCTGGGTAGCAGTAAACGGAGCTACGCAATATACCGTAGAGTATAGACTGGCGGGTTCTTTTTCCTGGCTTTCTGCCGGCACGACAACGGGCATGGGTGTGACGGTTAGTGGTCTTGCGGCTAACGCGAATTACGAGTGGCATGTCAAAACTGATTGCTCCCCGTATTCTGCCTCTTCTGCATTTACAACGCTTGCTGGTGCGGGATGTGCGACTCCAACAGGCTTAGCTACCAGCAATATCACACAAACATCATCCACGTTAAGTTGGGGAGCTGTGACCGGAGCAACAAGCTATACCGTAGAGTATAAGACCTCAAGCACCTCCACATGGACCGCGACTATTACAACAAATACGTCTATCGGACTAAACGGGCTGGCTGCAGGCACAACATATAACTGGCGTGTTAAGGCTGATTGTTCATCTTTATCATCTGCAATATCTTTTACTACACTGAGTGCACCTACCGGATGCATTGCTCCAATCAATCTGACCGCTACGAATGTTGCTAATAAAACTGCAACCCTGACGTGGGCAACGGTGCCAGGGGCGCTTAGTTATTCGGTAAAGTTCCGTAAGATAGGCGCGGCGAACTGGACTAACTACAATAACATAACTGGGACCTTTAAGAACGTGAATAAGCTGACTCCGAATTCCACTTATGAATGGACAGTAGCGACAAATTGTAGCGGACAGACCTCTAATCTCTCTTCAGTGTCTACGTTCACAACACCAGCCAAAGTCGGTAAGTTTTCTGAGGACGAAAGCGATGACATCAGGGTATACCCTAACCCGGCAACGAGTGCATTAACCCTTGAGATAAGCAACTGGAACATTGATGATGCCGGGATAGGTGAGGTCTTTAATATTCAGGGATCAAAGATCAAATCAATCCCCCTTACAGTAGGTCAAAATAAGATTGATCTGACTGACATGGCTGATGGTTTGTATCTGCTAAGCATCAAGAAGGATGGAGCGGAGACTGTGACAAGGAAGTTTATGAAATCGTCTAAGTAGGAGCGGATAGCAAAGAAAATTGAGAGCATCCTCGAAAGGCGAGGATGCTCTTTCACTATATACGAAAAGCAGTGACAAAAGAAAGCCTGGTCTAAAAGACCAGGCTCTTTAAATATTCTGAATGGACCTACTTCTTTAAGTCCTGAAGGTAGTTTTCAAGTGCGCTAACCATAGAAGGAGCGTTAGGGGCCGGTGCTTTAACATCAAGCCTTAAGCCGCTCTCTTCGATCGCTTTCGACGTAGTGGGCCCAAAAGCTCCTATAAGCGTGCCATTCTGCTGGAAGGCAGGGTCATGTTCGAATAAGGTCTGCACACTGAAGGGGCTAAAGAAAACGATCATATCGTAGCCGTCCTTCATTACCGGGGCTATGTCATTTGATACTGTTCTGTAAAGAGTAGCTTCAGCAAAGGCAATGTTGTTCTTTGTGAGGAACTGGTTCACATCATTCTTTCCGTTATCTGAGGTGGGAAGAATGAATTTTTCGTTTGTCTTGTGTTTGGCTATCACTTCAAGCAGACCTTCTGTGGAACCATCAGCAGAATAGAAGACCTTTCTTTTACGGTATAGTATGAACTTTTGCAGGTATAAGGCTACCGCTTCAGTGATACAGAAATACTTCATATCCTGGCTCACCTTTACCTTTAGCTCTTCACATATGCGGAAGAAGTGATCTACTGCATTCCGGCTATTGAAGATGATAGCAGTATATTCACTAATGTCTACTCGCTGTTTACGAAACTCCTTTCCACTCAGGCCTTCAACTCGGATAAAGGGGTGGAACTCCAGCTTGAGGTCATACTTTTTAGCCAGTTCAAAATAAGGAGACTTTTCTGTATCGGGACGAGGCTGGGTAATCAGAATCGTATTGACCTTAAGCTCCTTTTGCTCACTATTCCTGCTTGTCGAACTAATAGCTTTAGCCATATGGGGTTGAAAACTGTTGTTTTAGGGTTAATAATGCTGTGGACGTTTTCTAACTCACTGTTCAGTATAGCAGTCCTCGTACCAACAACTTCATCAACACTGCCAGAGGCAATAATTCCGAGGCGCAAAGGTACGTAAAAAAATGGAATTTACTATATTGGAAGAACGA
>CAMPJV010000318.1 GCA_946886975.1 uncultured Taibaiella sp.
TCACACAACAGCAGTCTCCTGTCGCATAAGCCATACCCGCCTGGATGGCGTTGTAGGATCCCACATTAGACGCCAGCTTGATGACTTTTACTTTTTCGGGGAACTCCGCTTTAAACTCGAGCAGACGTTCGTAAGTTTTGTCCTGAGATCCGTCGTCCACCATTAGATATTCAAAACTTACACCCTCCGGGAAAAGTTCCTCATTCTGAAGCAAACGCCTTGACGTTACAGGGATGTTATCCTCATTGTAATAGCAAGGAATAATTATGCTGATCTTAGGCATGAAAAAATGATTGAGTTACTTCTTGTACGTATGCGACATCAGCTTCCTTCATTCCTGGCCACAGCGGAAGGCTTAGGCAGGTGTTAGCTATTTCTTCAGCAAGCGGAAAATCATCTCTCCTGAATCCAAGTTCATGGTAGGCAGGCTGAAGATGGGGTGGTATGGGATAATGGATCAATGTGCCGATGCCCCTCTCACTCAGGTGCTGCTGGAGCTCATTTCTTTTATTGGTTCGGATCACGAAGAGATGATAAACATGAGAGGCACCGTCTACCGTTTCCGGGAGGGTGAGATCCCCAATATCTGATAACGCCTTCCTATATAGCTGGGCTATAGCTTGCCTTTGCCTGGTCCACTCATCCAGGTAGTTGAGTTTCACAGATAGAAATGCAGCCTGGCATTCATCTAACCTCATATTATACCCGATTATCTCATTATGATACTTCTTCTGAGATCCATAATTGCGCAGCGTATTCACTTTCACCGCGAGATCATCATTGTTTGTTGTCACGGCACCGGCATCTCCAAAGGCGCCGAGGTTCTTCCCGGGATAGAAACTTGTCCCATTTATATCGCCCCAGCTACCGCACAGTCTTCCCCTGAACGTTGCCCCCTGCGCTTGTGCGTTATCCTCCACCACAGCAAGGCCATATTTCGTTGCTATGGCCATAATCTTGTCCATTTCACACGCCTGGCCATACAAGTGTACAGGCATTATAGCTTTTGTCTTCTTCGTTATGGCTTGCTCTATTTTCGATGCGTCGAGATTATAACTCACCATGTCCGGCTCCACCAGCACCGGTGTCGCTCCTACATAGGAAACTGCCAGGACCGTAGCTATGTAAGTGTTTGACGGCACGATGACTTCATCTCCCTTTCCTATTCCAAGCGCACGTAGCGCCAGGTGCAATGCATCCAGGCCGTTACTTACTCCGATACAGTGAGCTACATTATTATAAGTTGCGTACTCTTTTTCAAATTGCTTTACCTTCTCTCCCAGAATATACCAGCCACTGTCGATGAATTCTTCGAATGCAGCCAATATTTCAGGTTTCACAAGGCTATTTATGTCTTTGAAGGACAGAAATGGTATTTTCATATTTTTTCTTGAAAGGACAAACCGGTTCTCTTTTTTAGAAAATCCTCATAATCTCTTATATAGTCCCCTTCATTGTAAAGTTCAGATGCCAGGACAAGGCAAATTGAACCGGAAGAAAAATTTATTTCAGAAGCCCAGATCATAGGAGGTATGTGCAGTCCCAGATATGGCCTGTTCAGTTGAATAAGTCGTTGAGTATTCCCGTCATTTAACAAGACTTCAAAGCTTCCGCTAAGGGCGACCAGGAATTGGTGGCATTCCAAATGCGCATGAGCGCCGCGGGATTCACCGCCGGGCACATCATACAAATAGAAAACCCGGCAAACATCAAATGGTATTTCCACCGAGTTGTGGATGGGAGTAATATTCCCTGCCCTGTTATGTACTTTTGGTAGCGTTATGATGCTGCAGTCAAATACAGTCGGGTATTGTGCCATCTACAGGTTTTTGAACTGAGAAAAATCTCTAATGTACTCCGCTTCATCATATGGCTGATCCGCTACGATCAGCGCAAGAGAATTGGTCGAAAAGTTTTCAAGTGAACGCCATATCCTTTTAGGCACATACAGGCCAAAGTATGACCGGTTCAGCGAGTATCGCCTTTCCTCTTTTCCTGAGCTCAGCACCACATCAAAGCTTCCGGACAGCGCTACTATAAATTCCTGAAGGGTATGGTATGCATGGCCGCCACGACTCTCCCCACCAGGCACGTCATAGATCCAGTAGGTACGCGCAATCTTAAATGGGATCTCCTTATTGTTCTGAAAGAACGACAGATTACCCCTTTCATCAGGTATTTTGGGAAGCTGGATCAGCTTTACATTATCAAGTGACATCCCTGCTGGATTTTTTAATCTTTCCTCTTATAAAACGCTATAAAACCATGCGGACCCCCGCACTTTGGACAGAATTCCCCTGTTGCTCAGGTCTTCAAATCGGGTGACGTTTGCAGGCGTTGCAACAAGCACGTCTACACCTTCACGTTCAATAATCCCTTTTATCTCAACCTTTCTTTCTATAGCAGAGCTATCTGACAAGAGTTCGTGAAGCAGTATATTCCTGTTGTTAGCATCAAGCGTGTTCAGATATGTCCCCCAATAATCTGCCCTTTCGCAGCAGATCCACCACGGCGTAATGTTTTTGGCAACAAGCACCTGACCAGAGTAGCCCGGAGCAGTTAATAACCCCATCAAACGGGGCTTGAACTTATCATAATCCTTGCTCACGTCGCTTTCCCATTGATTCGTCATGACGTTCGGAGACTTGCCAAGCGTAAAAAACAGTGAACTCCCGGCAAGCAAGAACCACAATCCCGCTGCTAATCTAAAAACCCGGACCTTCCCCGTCGTATCGTGCCAAACCGCAAGCATCAGAGCGACCCCGCAAATAGTAGAAATAAAAAGGCCCGCCCTAAGGAACTGTATTGTGTCAAAAGAACCATCTGCCAACACCTGTTGCTGCTCATCAAGACAGACAATCTTTAGAAACCACCCGGGAAGCGCAGCTACAAGTACCGTTAAAAGAGCGCAAACTATGATCGCTTTAGCCTTTTGGCCGTAGCGCCAGGACAAACCAAAGATTACAGTCTTAAGGCCAAGCCACAGCACAAGCATAATGCCAAATAGGGAAAGCGCGCCTATGCTCGTTTGAGGAAGGTGGAACTTGCCTGCATTCGCTTTAAAATAGTTCAGGTAGTACCCATCAGATAAGGTTAGATACATCCTGAACATTCCGCCATCATTCCCGGTAAATAGCCTGGAC
>CAMPJV010000319.1 GCA_946886975.1 uncultured Taibaiella sp.
CTATACCACCTATCTTTATGGTAAAATAATATCTATGGGGTTCCTAATAAAATTAATTATCAGTGCTCTTGCGGTGTTTGCAGCATCTTATCTGTTGCCGGGAGTTGATGTGGAAAGCTTTACTACGGCAATTATCGTTGCTTTGGTGCTGGCGGTGCTGAACCTGTTGTTGAAGCCGTTGCTCATAATACTCACCATACCCATTACCATACTCACATTGGGCTTGTTCCTGCTGGTGATCAATGCAATCATTGTGCTGGTGTGCGCGCAGCTGGTGGACGGGTTTAAAGTCGATGGATTTATCTATGCATTGCTATTCAGCCTGGTAATTTCGCTGATCACTTCACTGATGGAAGGCGTTGCAGCGAAAAAGGACTAAGCGTGGGACATTGAAGTCTGGTGGCGATAAAGCTTAGCGTACGCCCCATCCGCTATTGCCATAAGCTCGTTGTGAGTGCCTTGTTCCAGAATTTTTCCGTTGTCGATTACTATTATCTTATCGAACTCCCAGCTTGTAAATATTCTATGTGTAATAACGATTGTAGTTTTGTCTCTTAAATAGGAGTGCAAATTGGCCAGGATTGTTTTCTCGGTTTGGGTATCTACCGCAGACAAACACTCATCCAGTATAAGAAGTTGGCAATTTTTTATCAGAGCACGGGCCAGAACGATGCGTTGTTTCTGTCCGCCACTTAGCATTACTCCGCGCTCACCTACAACAGTTTGGTACCCCTTCTGAAGGTGCCTGATATCTTTGTCAAGATCGGCCAGCCTGGCTGCTTCCATGACCTCTGCTTCCGTTGCGTCTTCCTTGCCAAACTTTATGTTGTTAAAGATTGTGTCGGAGAACAGATAGGCATCCTGTGGAGCGTAAGCTATTTGCCTACGGAGCTCCTGAAGGTTGTAGGTTTGCAGCGCCTGGTTGTCAATTAATACCCGGCCTTCGTGGACATCATACATTCTAAGGAGCAGATGTGCGAGGGTTGATTTTCCTGAGCCTGTCTTCCCAATCACTGCTACCTTTTCTCCTGGCCTTATCTCTAATGTGAAATCTTTCAGCGCCTGGATGCCAGTGTGAGCATATGTAAAGCTTACATGATCAAAGCATACCTCTCCCCTTAGATTGAGGTTCTTTGATGCGGTTTCCGGATTTACTATTTCAGGCCTTGTGTGGAGGAATTCGTTGATTCGTTTCTGAGAGGCACTTGCGCGCTGTACCATACTTGCTACCCAACCGATACTGGAGATCGGGAACATCAGGAGGTTAATGTAAATGGTGAACTCGGCAATGTTGCCTGCGGAGATTTCGCCCTGGATAGCGAGGTAACCTCCTATCATCACTGTACTTAGCATGCTAAGCCCAATGAAGAAGTTCATGGAAGGAAAGTAGATGGCTTCTGTCAGGGCCAGATTAATAGCGCTTTTTCGGTACTTCTCAGAGGTGTTATTGAAGAAGCCGAGCATGTTCTTTTCCTGAACGAAAGACCTAATGACACGTATTCCGCTATATGTCTCCTGCGCGGTAGTAGTAAGGTCGGAAAGCTGCTCCTGTATATGTTCGCTCTTGTGATAAATGATCTTATTGACCAGGTAGATACACATGGCAAGAACCGGCAATGGAAGAACAACATAAAGAGTGAGCATTGGATTGACATGGATCATGTTCCACACGCAAATAATGGTCAGGACAATCAGGTTCGTGGCGTACATAATGCAGGGCCCTGTATACATACGTACCCTGCTGACGTCTTCGCTTATGCGATTCATGAGGTCTCCGGTAAAATGCGTCTTAAAGAAATGAGTATGCAGTTCCTGGTAATGACTATAGATTTCGTTTTTCTGATCAAACTCTATGAAGCGACTCATGACGATTATAGTCTGACGCATGAAGAACATGAACACGCCTCTTAAGAGCGCCAGGCCCAGCAGCAACAGCCCCTGCCAAAGAACGAAATCCAGAATGCGAGAGCGGTTTAGTGCGGTGAGATTGCCCTTCGTCAGCTCCAGGTGTACCTGATCGAGCACATTTCTGACAATAGGGGCAGGCATAGCCGCAAAGAAGTTCGAGACGGTGACAAACAACAATCCAAGCAGTAATCTCCACTTGTACTTGAGCAAATATTTGTTTAGCACGGCAAGGTGGCCCATAAGTGCAATATTAGAACTATCACCGCATTTCAGCGTGAACCAACAGGGAAATGGAAGTAGGGACAGGCGTGGCTGTACGCTTAAATAATATTTTCTCCATTAGATTTGCTGGAAATTTTAAAGTTATGCGTGTAGCTCTGGTGGGGGTGACGGGACTAGTGGGCAGTACAATGCTAAAGATCATGGAAGAAAGGAATTTTCCGGTTACTGAACTGTTGCCGGTCGCGTCCGAGAAATCCGTGGGCAATAAGATTATTTTCAGGGACAAGGAATATGCCATAATATCAGCTGACGAAGCAATAGCAAAACGTCCTGACGTAGCATTATTTTCCGCCGGAGGAAGTATTTCACTGGAACTCGCCCCCAAATTTGCTGAAGCAGGATGCAGGGTGATAGACAACTCGTCCGCATGGCGGATGGATCCTACAAAAAAACTGGTTGTGCCGGAGGTAAACGGGGATATGCTAACCAGGGATGACTACATCATAGCGAATCCGAACTGCTCTACCATACAGATGGTCATGGTAATGCAACCGCTACACAAGCGTTACCAGATTAAGAGGGTAGTAGTAAGTACATACCAGTCGGTAACAGGAACAGGACAAAAGGCGGTAAAGGAACTTCTGGATGAAAGAGCCGGTGGTAAAGGCCACGGAGTGTACCCTCATCAGATTGACTTGAATGTTCTCCCCCATATAGACTCTTTTACTGATAATGGGTATACAAAAGAGGAGATGAAAATGGTGAACGAAACCTGTAAGATAATGGAAGACTACACTATACGAGTGACCGCCACAACTGTCCGCGTGCCAGTGATGGGAGGTCATAGTGAAAGTGTCAATATTGAGTTTGCGAATGATTTTGAGGAAGCGGAGGTCAGGCAGCTGCTTTCCGGCTTCCCGGGAGTGAGAGTAGTAGATGAGCCTTTAAACAATGAATACCCAATGCCCTTAGATG
>CAMPJV010000320.1 GCA_946886975.1 uncultured Taibaiella sp.
CGAGCCCGGTGTGGTAGGCTATTACGTTTACCGCTCCACCTCCGCTTTCGGCCAATACCAACAGATATCCTCTTTCGTCCCCAACACCACCTTCAACGATGTCTCTCTTGCTTCAGGCGTTTACTACTATATGGTGCGTCCCGTCAAGCTCCAGTCTACCCGTTCCGGCAATTACTACAACCTGGGTATAGGCACCGCCGACTCCATTACTTTCTTCAACACCACCACTGTTGCCCGCCTCATTAAGGAAGACAACGTCACCGTCTATCCTAATCCCGCCAGGAACATCCTCAATGTGCTCATAACCTCTCCCGAAAGCACCGACCTCACCCTCACCCTCATCGATATGAATGGCAAGCAGATCCTCTCGCGCACGCACCACATCACCCCTGGTAAGAATAACTTTACTTTCCAGATCGGCTCCCTCCCCACTGGTGCCTACGCAGTGCTAATAAGGACCCACCAGTCCGCCATCAGCAAGACCTGGATCAAGGTGGACTGATTTGCTTCTATCCCGATGCAGGCTGTGGTCAGGAAGTATAGTCACATCAGTAAATGACTTATATTTGATTATTCTTCCAAACCCTCATACTTATGAAAACCCTTCTTACTTGTATTGTCTTGGTAAGTTCTTTTACTGCCTCAGCTCAGAAGATAAGATTTTCCGATACCAGCAATAAGTGGGTCTACGTCAAGCCCAACGACTGTTCAACTCCTACTCTTTTTGATTATTTCAGCTATAGTTACAATGGGGACACAATTGTCAATGGTACCACTTATCTGAAGTTGTACGACATCAGTAACACTCCTTCCCTACTAAGCCTGATCAGAGAGGACACGATAGACCGGAAGGTCTATATTAAGTATCCCGCTGTTCAGTTCTCTTCAAATCTCGTGTCGGATACTCTGGAGCACATCCTTTTCGACTATACTTTATCAGTAGGCGACACGATAAAGTTTGATCTGTACGACACAGTGGCCAATGCTGTCGTACAAAGTCGATCAGTGCTGTCTTCGGTTGACTCCGTCTCCATTAACGGCGCATGGCACATAAGACAAAAGTTTTCATCACACAGTAATTATCCTTGGTCCAATGGTTACTATGTTATCGAAGGAATTGGCAGTAGGCACTTTAACCTCATAGCCTCTGTATTTGCCGCTGGCGAATGCCCTCCCAGCCTAATATGTTTCCGCCATCACGGAGTGCTTCCGCCAATGAACAACATTATCTACCAGAACAATACTTCCTGTTACTTAGGAGTTGAGCAAGTTGATCCTGACAAGGGCAAAATAGAAGTCGCCCCCAATCCATTTACTACGTCTGCCAAAGTCCTGTTCCCATACATGGTCACTAAAGGCAGGATTACCATCTACAGCTATATAGGACAGATTGTCTATACCATCCAGGTCAACCAGCAAAGCGAAATAGATATAGATGGGTTCGACCATCCCTCAGGCCTCTACCTCCTCGAGGTGTATGATGAAACGGACCAAAGAAGATCTTTTACAAAACTAGCCGTAGATAAATAGTCCTTCCCGACAAGCTTCAGCAACAAGCTTTATTACCATAACGGCACAATGGGTTGCTACACGCTGCTTCCGGTCCTCGAACACCAGCAACGAACAACTAACAACTACTTTCCCTAAATTCGCCCTCTATGGAAAGAAAAGACCGTGCTCCAGTTTACTACAGCGATTACCTCCAGCTTGATAAAATACTCAATGCCCAGCAGCCTGAAAGCGGAAAGGAAGGCATTAGGGCAGATGATGAGATGCTGTTCATCATTATCCATCAGGCATACGAGCTTTGGTTCAAGCAGATCATCCACGAGCTTAACATAGTCCGCCAGATCTTCAGGCAGGACAATATCCCGAATAACAGTCCTGACGTATATAACTCCGTGCATCGCCTCAAGCGCATCTGCGGCATATTAGAGCTCGCCGTTATGCAGATGGGCGTCCTGGAGACCATGACCCCCCTCGACTTCCTCGACTTCCGTGATCTCTTGCGCCCCGCCTCTGGCTTCCAGAGCATCCAGTTCAAGATAATCGAAGCCGCCTTGGGCCTGGAGTTTAAGCACCGCCACGGCCAGGGTTATTATCTGTCCCAGCTCACTCCCGGCGACGTAGAAAGGGTGAAGAAAGCTGAGAGCGAGGAGAGCTTGCTTGTGCTTATCAATCGTTGGCTGGAGCGTATGCCTTTTATCAGGGAAGGCAGCTATTGGAATGTGCAGAGCAGCGACGGCCCCTTCTGGCAGGAGTATCGCAATGCCTATTCAGAGAGCCTCATGGAGGGAGAAAAGCAAAACCTCAAGTCATTCGATCAGCTGTTCCTGAACGACGCAGAGTACGACAAGGAGCGGAGGTTTAGTGCAGATGCAAATAGGAATGCACTCTTCATTATGCTCTACCGAGACTATCCCCTCCTCCACCTTCCATACGAATTATTGAATACTTTGCTGGAAGTAGACGAGCTCCTGTCCATGTGGCGCCACCGTCACGTCCATCTTGTGCAGCGCACCATAGGTAAGCGTGTCGGCACAGGCGGAAGCAGCGGTGCAGACTACCTCAGCAAGGCAGCCGATAGTCATTATGTGTATAAGGAATTGGCCGAACTGACATCCTTCCTATTGCCAAGGAATTATCTGCCTAAGCTTCCAGAGCAACTGGTAAGAGATTTAAGCTATACGAAATAATGCCCTTTGCAATAGAGATCGTTGGCTTACGGAAGATGTACAAAGGCGCCTGGACTCCGGCCCTTGACGGATTGACCGTAAAGGTGAAAAGGAATCAGGTAATGGGCCTCCTTGGCCCGAATGGTGCCGGCAAGACTACATGCATAAACATCCTCTGCGGTCTGGTATCTGCCGATGAGGGCATGGCAAAGGTGATGGGCAAAGACTGCGCTTCAGATATAGAGGCCATCCGTGCACAGATAGGAGTAGTACCCCAGCAGATCGCCTTGTTCGGTAACCTCACCGCATGGGAGAACTTCAGATACATTGGCAGGCTTTATAATCTCAGCGAGCAAGAAATAAGCGACAGAGGTCAGCATTTGTTGGAACGTATGGGCCTTGAAAAGCATGCGGACAAGC
>CAMPJV010000321.1 GCA_946886975.1 uncultured Taibaiella sp.
ACAGGGCCGGGCAGGGGCTCCTCTATCCTTCCACAGCATTCTTCTCATACAACGCATGAGCATGAGCGTTCCGCGCTTCTTGTGCTTCCTTGGCAGCCTTAATAAAGGCCACGAACAATGGGTGCGGATTCTCAACCGTACTCTTATACTCCGGGTGAAACTGTACACCGATAAAGAAAGGATGATCAGGTATCTCTACTATCTCAACAAGTCCGGTCTTCGGGTTCTTACCCACAGGTATCATTCCACCTTTTTCATAGGCCTCAAGGTACTGGTTGTTAAACTCGTAGCGGTGCCGATGCCGTTCAGTTATATGTGTTGTCCCGTATATAGAGGAAGTTCTCGAGTTGCTGCGTAGCTCACAGTCATAGGTTCCCAGCCTCATCGTGCCACCCATCTGGGTTATCTGCTTCTGGTCCTCCATCATGCAAATGACCCCCTGTTCTGTATCAGAGTTCATTTCTGTAGAGTGGGCCTTCTCCAGCCCAAGGACATTACGCGCAAACTCTACGCACGCCATCTGCATGCCCAGGCATATCCCAAAGAAGGGTATGCTATTTTCTCTCGCATACCTTATAGCATCTATCTTGCCCTCGATACCTCTACTTCCAAACCCCGGCGCCACCAGCACCGCATCCAGGTTCAGCAGCTTCTCTTCCGCATTCTCAGGTGTCAGGTGCTCAGAGTGGATGTTCTTCACCTCCACTTTGCACTCATTTAGCGCACCTGCATGGATCAAAGCCTCCAGGATAGATTTATAAGCGTCCTGCAGCTCTACGTACTTACCTATCAGCCCTATCGTAACCTTAGATTTCGGATACCTTAGCTTGTTAAGGAACTCTTTCCACTTATTCAGCTGTGGCTCATCTCCCAGTGGCAGCTGTAGCTTCTGCAGCGTTATCACATCCAGCTTCTCACGCATCATCTCGAGTGGCACACTATATATGGTATCCGCATCCAGCGCTTCTATTACGGCGTCCTGCTTCACATTACAGAACAGCGCTATCTTGTTCTTAAGTTCTTTATAGAGAGGCTCCTCAGTACGGCAAACAAGAATATCCGGGTTAAGCCCGTTCTCGCTCATCATCTTTACGGAGTGCTGTGTAGGCTTAGTCTTCAGCTCCTTAGCCGCCTTCAGGTAAGGTATCAGCGTCAGGTGGATCACCAGGCAGTTCTCATCACCCTTTTCCCACTTCAGCTGACGTACCGCCTCTATATATGGCAGGGATTCAATATCACCCACGGTACCACCAAGCTCGGTGATCACAATATCATACTGGTTGTTTTGTCCCAGCAGAGTCATTCTCCTCTTTATCTCATCCGTTATGTGAGGGATCACCTGCACAGTCTTTCCAAGGAAAGCACCCTCGCGCTCTTTATTAATAACGTACTGGTATATTCTTCCGGTAGTTACATTGTTTGCCTGGGATGTAAAAGTGTTTAGAAAGCGCTCATAGTGTCCCAAGTCCAGGTCCGTCTCCGCACCATCCTCCGTCACATAGCACTCACCATGTTCATAAGGGTTCAGTGTTCCTGGGTCAACATTAATGTAAGGGTCAAACTTTTGAATGGTAGTCCTGAACCCGCGCGCCTGGAGCAGTTTAGCCAGCGATGCTGCAATAATTCCCTTTCCTAGTGATGATGTAACGCCTCCGGTTACAAATACGTATTTCGTCATAACGCTCCTGTTTTCTTAAGACCGGGTGCGCAGCTGGGTAATATCAATAAAATATTGGGGGTGTTTAGCTGTTGCGGTCATGCAAAGATAGAACTAATGCCGCAAATACTAAATGGCAAAGGGTTTGCTTTTCCTTGATGTGAATAAAACAGGTATAACAATAACATTTCCATAGGCTAACGACTTCCTTTTCTGAAATATTTCTGCTATCATCGGTAAGGCCGCCTCACCTATTCCACCATCAGTTCTCTTAACCTCCAGCTTAGCTTATTTGCCTAATTTGCACGCATGAATCTACTTGCTCCTGATCGCATACTTAACTATATAGCTGGCGATCTTCAGGCTCCCATCGATGGTAAATACATGCCTAATTTCAATCCGGCCACGGGTGAGGTCTATAGCCAAACCCCGGATAGCAATGAAAAAGATGTAGCCGAAGCAGTAGGAGCCGCGCAAGCCGCCTTCCTCAAGTGGAGTACCACCCCTGCCGAAGACCGTTTCAAGATATTAAACCGCATAGCTGAGCTCATCGACCAGAACTTAGATGCTCTTGCCCTTGCCGAGACCAATGACAACGGAAAGCCGCTGTGGCTAAGCAAGAAAGTAGATATTCCCCGTGCTTCAAGCAACTTCCGCTTCTTTGCGACTGGCATCATGCACATGAGCACTGAAAGCCACAACATGGAAGATAAGGCCATCAATTACACACTCCGCCAGCCGATCGGAATAGTGGGCTGCATCTCACCATGGAATCTGCCGCTTTACCTGTTCACCTGGAAGATTGCCCCTGCCCTTGCCGCCGGCAATTGTGTGGTAGCCAAGCCCAGCGAGGTCACCCCAATGACGGGTTATCTGCTAAGCATCATATGCAAAGAAGCAGGCCTGCCGGCGGGAGTACTCAATATAGTTCATGGTGCAGGTCCGGATTGCGGCAGTGCCATCGTACGTCATCCAGACATTAAGGCTATTTCTTTCACAGGTAGCACGCGTGCAGGTAAAGATATAGCTGCAACTGCAGCGCCCATGTTCAAGAAGTTATCGCTTGAGCTCGGAGGTAAGAACCCAAACATCATCTTTGCTGACTGCGACTGGGACAAGATGATGCGCACAACCCTCCAAAGCTCCTTCGCCAATCAGGGCCAGATATGCCTTTGTGGTAGCAGGGTATTAGTTGAAGAGAGTATCTACGAAAAGTTCAAGGAAGAATTTATTGCCCGTGCCAGGAAGCTTACAGTCGGCGACCCTTTGGAAGAAAACACCAGGCAGGGAGCTATTGTCAGCCAGATGCACTACGAGAAAGTCAAAGGATGTATCGAAATAGCGAAAGAGGAAGGCGGAAAGATCCTCCTTGGTGGTAACGTAGTGAAACAGGATGGAAGGTGCACCAACGGCTACTTCAT
>CAMPJV010000322.1 GCA_946886975.1 uncultured Taibaiella sp.
AGTGAAATACAAGTGGAGCCTTCCAAGTCTTTACAGACCTGACAGACAATAATTCTTGCGACTTCATACATTTTATCCGGAACCAGCAGGAAATTACGCTGACATAAGTCAACATAATTTCCAAGGTATATTTACGTAGCTTCACTAAATCCTGCCAAACGACCAGCGATCATGTATGAACTCTTTTTCAAAAGCTTTAATGAGAAGGTGCCCCTGACGCAGGAGGAGCAGGAACTGATCACGAGTTACCTGAAGCCCAAGAAGATCAGGAAAAAGCAGTACCTGCTGCAAGAGGGAGATGTCTGTAAGACCATTGCTTTTGTGGAACAGGGCGCCCTGAGAGCTTACTCTATTGATGATGGCGGCTCGGAGCATATTATACAGTTTGCACTGGAGGGATGGACCATATCTGACCTATACAGCTTCCTTACTGAAGAACCTGCTACCTATAATATTGATGCGCTGGAGGATTCGGAGATCGTGCTGATCAGCAGGGCGGCACATCATGAAATGCTTGAAAAGATTCCAAAGTAC
Source organism: uncultured Taibaiella sp. (assembly GCA_946886975.1). Next base: position 535 of record CAMPJV010000322.1, read on the forward strand.
CAGAGCTATATTCTTAATCTCATAACAGGAGCTTACCTGGCCATGACCAGGAGGCTCACATCAGTTATCAGCAACTCTTCCGAAGAGCGGTACGAAACGATCTCCGCACTCTATCCTGACATTCTGCAGAGGGTGCCTCAGCACATGATAGCCTCGTATATGGGGCTGAAGCCGGAGACCCTGAGCAGGGTAAGGAAGAAGCTGTCGGGGAAGTAAAAGGTTTCGATTTACGATTTACGATTTACGAGTGGGGAGACCCTTCCGTCTGCTTCGTTGCACTGCGCAGCCACCTTCCCTTGAAGGAAGGAAGGGAAGGAGTTTGGCGAGCGCACGAGTCTCGAGAGCCTCAGACGGACAGCGCTTTTGAGTGTCAACAGATGATTTTACAAATCTGGCAATGACAGTGCTTGCGGGTAAAAGAAAGCTATCTAAGAGTAGGATTGCATAGGTCACAGGGTGACACTTTCCAGGCACTATCTTGACAAATATCAATGCGATTTATTGCCGAAACTCAATGGAGACGGGCATCAGGCCATAGTACCTTTGTCTTATAAAACAATATAAGATGAAAACTACACAAACTATAGCAGTGATCGGATCAACAGGAAATATGGGTACTGCTATTTCGAAGAGCCTTGCAAAAGGGAATTACCGCATGCTTTTATTCTCTGAGGACAGCGAAAAGGCAGCAGCGTTGGTCAGCGATATTAGGTCCGTTAGTCCGGGCGCTGAAGTAGAAGCAGCCGATTGCAGTTATAACGCCAGCTGGGAGGCTGATATCATTGTTGCCGCAGTGCCCTTTGGTGCAGAAAAGGAAGTAGCTGAAAAGATCAGGGAAGTCGCTAACCAGAAGATCGTGATCAGCATAGCCAATCCGCTGAATGAAACATTCGATGGCCTGGTAACTGATCCGGGCACAAGTGCGGCAGAAGAGCTCCAGAAGCTATTGCCGAATTCCAAGGTAGTGAAAGCTTTCAATACAACGTTTGCAGCCGATTTCTCGCAGCCCGTCATCGACGGAAAGCAGGTGGATGCCTTTATAGCCGGGGATGATGAAGAAGCTTTAAGTATTGTCAGAGAGATGGTTGAAACGGCAGGATTTAACCCGATCGTAGCCGGAAAACTAGCAGTGAGCAGGACGCTGGAGAGCATGCAGCTGCTGCTGATCCAGTTAGGTCTAAAGTACAACTACAACTGGCTTGCAGGCTGGAAGATCCTGCATAACTAATGAACCAATCAATTGGCCGCAACTCTCTTCTGCGCGTTGCGCCTTCACTCTAAAATCAGGTATCATGACAAGATATTATTTCCAGGCAATGTACGGATCACTATTAGCTACTACAGCCATCATTATGGCAGTTTTAAGCTTCGATCCCTCGCAGGTCATCCAGTATGCTACCGCACCAGGCCTGTTGACCGCTTCCGCTTTCGCATTAGTAGCCGCGTACAAAAGCAAAAGCGGAGAAATCCAGCGAAAGCACAATCGGTTGCAAAGTTTCGGAATGTTTGGGCACGGTTTTACCATTTTTCTTATCGGCTCGTCATTCAGCCAGTTTATTATGATCAATCTTGCTTTTCTGGTCTACTTTGGTATCACTGAGATCCTGTTTGCATTTGAGGTGTCCTCATATAAAACAAGGATGAACAGAAGTGTTGTAGGGTTTAAAATGGGTAATGGACTGCTAGTAGCCATTGGTGCTGTGGTGGCCTTTGCCACCTCTTATTCCAGTCAGACAACGGCCCTGCTTATAACATCCGGTATTACACTGTTCATGGGTGGAGGGTTTATCCTATTAGCAAGGCTGGCCCGGGTGGTACCGGTACGGCTATATACAGATCCAGCCGCAAGCGACGGCAGAATACACAGGACTACGATTCAATAACAAGAGGCACATAAAATCAGCGCTTCATAAAGAATGGTAACAATGGACAGCTATGTAACACTTACTGAGACACTTGCCGAGTTACGTAAGCAAGGGTATACAGAAGACTTTAACCTTCAGCAGAATTGCCTGGAGTGTCGAAACGGGGAGTTCAAGGTCTTTGCGAATGAGTTTAAGGTGGACAATTATTACAGGTTTGAGGGGCCATCTGATCCCGGAGACCAATCTATCGTTTATGCGATCTCATCGGACGTTCATGACATCAAAGGAGTTCTCGTAAATGCGTACGGCATTTACTCCGAACCCATTACAGACAAGATGTTGAAGAGGCTGGAAATGCGCAAACCGGGAACGGCAAGTACGGAGTAGAATCTGATCAGTGGAAGAAGCGGAATTGAAAACTTTAAAAAGCAAGAAGATGAAAAAGCAAGTTGTAATTATCGGAGGTGGCTTCGCAGGAATAAACCTGAGTCTGGCGCTGGCTAATGACAGGAGGTTTCATGTGACGCTCGTGGACCGGAATAATTACAACTATTTCCCGCCGCTATTGTACCAGGT
>CAMPJV010000323.1 GCA_946886975.1 uncultured Taibaiella sp.
GGGGTACACCAGAGAATCAGGCAGAATGATAATAGAAGAACGTAATTCTTGTCCGCCATGTCCAACCTGTTTGCAGGCCCAACAAAACCAGTAAGTGCAGGCCAAAGATCTATTTAGGTAGTAAAAATTCATACCGCAGCGCTTAAACAGGATGCCGCTTTATGTGTTATTTTTAACCCCATGACCCATTTACCGTATTTGATCAAGGACCTGGGGTTGATACTCGTTATGGCGGGTATTACCAGTCTTATTTTCAAGCGGTTAAAGCAGCCTGTTGTGCTTGGCTATATCCTCGCGGGCTTTCTGGTCACTCCTTATTTTTCACTCCTCCCTACGATTTCAGAGCCTGAGGATATCCGTATCTGGGCGGAAATCGGAGTAATCTTCCTGCTTTTTACGCTAGGGCTCGAGTTCAGCTTTAAGAAATTACTGCATATAGGAGGCGCAGCCTCCATTACCGCCTTTACAGAAGTGACGGCAATGCTCGTGATCGGCTTTGTCCTAGGCCAGGCGCTCGGCTGGTCTATGATGGACAGCATATTCCTGGGAGGTATATTGAGTATTTCCTCTACTACCATCATCCTGCGAGCTTTTGATGAGCTCGGGGTGAAGGGAAAGCGCTTCGCCAATCTGGTTTTCGGAGTGCTGATCATAGAAGACCTAGTTGCGGTAGTTCTGCTGGTTCTGCTCTCTACCATTTCTGTCAGCAGACAGTTTGAAGGGGGTGAAATGCTGCTGTCTATATTGAAGCTGTCGTTTTTCCTGTTGCTCTGGTTCGTGGCTGGAATATTCTTCATTCCTACTTTTCTGCGTAAGGCGAGCAAGCTGATGAGTGACGAAACGATGCTTATTGTCTCTGTGGGGCTATGTCTCCTTATGGTCATATTGGCCGCACAGGCAGGTTTTTCGCCGGCATTGGGCGCGTTCATCATGGGGTCTATCCTTGCGGAAACCACCCAGGCGGAGCGAATAGAACATATCACAAAGCCGGTGAAGGATCTTTTCGGTGCGGTGTTCTTCGTCTCGGTGGGCATGCTGATCGACCCGTCGGTACTCGTTAACTACGCGCTGCCGATCATCCTTATCACGATAGTATTCATTTTCTTCAAAACCTTCCACGTCACGGCAGGGGCTATTATTGCGGGGCAACCTTTAAAGACTGCCCTCCATGCAGGCATGAGTCAGGCTCAGATCGGAGAGTTCTCGTTTATCATTGCTACCCTTGGTCTCACCTTAAACGTGACATCTAACTTTCTGTACCCGATAGCTGTTGCCGTTTCTGCACTTACCACTTTTACAACGCCGTATATGATAAGAGCGGCAGGGCCATTTTATACCTGGGTGGATAAAAGCCTGCCGGCAAAGTGGCGCAAGAACCTTAACAGGTATAGCACCGCGGCTCAGACTATTTCTACAGCTACCGACTGGCAGATAGTATTGAGGACATTTTTTGGGCAGGTAGTGCTGTTCTCTCTTATCATACTTGGTACCATATTCCTCTTCTCTCAGTATGCCCATCCACTAATGTCCCGGCTGTTAGGGAATGGTGATGTATCGAGTGCTGTGACGGCTATTTTGTGTCTTGCGGCCGTTGCGCCGTTCTTATGGGCGCTGATCACCAGGAAGTTTCCCGCGGAGGCGTTTGCAAATGTTTGGAGCAACAAAAGATACAGAGGATTGCTGGTCTTTCTGCGGGTAGTGAGAGGGGCACTGGCCCTTATATATATAAGTATCTACCTGCTCAGTTTCTTTTCATTCTTCATTGCTATTGGAGGATTCGTATTACTGGTTGGCGTGGCGCTGATCTTTTCCAAGAGAATACATGGCTTTTATGTAAGGCTTGAGAGCAGATTTTTTTACAACTTCCATGACCGTGAACGGCTGGAGGCTATCCGCAGCAGGCAGGAGTTGGCTCCGTGGGATGCGCATGTAACGGAGCTCATCGTTCCAATAGGCTCACCTGTAACAGGGATGACCCTGGAAGAGATGGCGTTGCGGGAGCGAATCGGCATAAATATAGCCATGATAAAGAGGGGAGAGCAATATACCATCTCGGCACCCAGCAGATTTGAAAGGGTGTACCCGGGAGATACACTCTTCGTAATTGGTACAGACGAACAGCTTGACCAGTTAAAAAAGCACCTTGAGCCAGTCGGCGGTACACCTCTACAGGCTTACGCAGGAAGCGGAGACGGTGTTGCCCTCAAGAAGATCAGGGTAAGGAAAAACTCGTTTCTACAGGATAAAACTATAAGAGAAAGCGGCATACGGGAAAAGACAAGCGGACTTGTAGTAGGCATTGAACGCAACAACCGGAGGATATTGAACCCCGAATCTAACCTCATCTTAAAAGAAGATGACCTGCTATGGATAGTAGGCGACCTGAGGCTGATTGAAGAGGTAAAGCAGATGCAGATAAACTCAGCTAAACAGCTTTAGTACCACCTCGACTGCCGGCCCACGTTTTCAGCAGGCTTTCACATTTCTTTCGCTGTAAGTGGTATAGTCTTTCTAACTGTAAGTGAGATATATGACCCTTTAAAACATTCCTCATGAGAAACGATCATAAGAAGCAGCATCCAAGAAAGGAACAGAACAGGCATCAGAGCAGCAGGGTGTCTTATAATAAAAATAATCGGCAGGAACAGCACGGCGACACACGGAGGGAGCCTTCCAAACAAGCAAAGCAAGAGCAGGACATAAAAGGCATGGATATAGATCTGATGAATTATACGGACATATAGCTCAAATCGTTTTAGCCATCTAAGCCCGGCAGCCCGTCGGGCTCTTTGCATTAGTGGGCAGTTGAGGTCTTGATCAGCTTTTCCACCTTGAGAAGCCGTCCATTCTCATCTTTTATGTTGACCAGGTACAGAC
>CAMPJV010000324.1 GCA_946886975.1 uncultured Taibaiella sp.
GACCGCAACCTTCACACGCTTCTTGCCTTTCTTTACGGTTTTATAGCCCGTGTGCACCCTGCGTACCGTGCCTGCAGTGGCGTTTACGTGAATTGATATGAAAAGGTCGCCGTTTGACTGATTGGCAATCTGGTGCCTTTCTATAAGAGAAGGATACACATCGGAAGTCCTGGTATAGACAACTTGTACATCTTTCATACTGTCGTTCAGGATCTTGCCAAGGCGAAGTGTCACCGCAAGTGTTACCTCTTTTTCATGCGAGTATTGGCCTGGAGCCCCGGCATCCTTTCCTCCATGACCGGCGTCTAACACAATTTTACTGATCTTCTTACCGTTAGCAAAGACAAGACAGGGGGTGAGGCAAATGAATAAAGAAAGTAACAAAAGTCTGGTACGCATATTGGGGTATTCCGTTAAAAGGGTAAATTACAAAACTGAATCAGGTACTTGTAAATAAGCTATTTTTGTGCCGTTCATGAGCAGGTGCGGTAAAATTATCTTAAAAAAGCCATTGATGCACTGTTTACTTCTCCCGCTGACAGGCTTTTTTATGTTCGCTTTAACAAGCATTGCTGCCGCGCAATCCACTGCTGCAACCTCCGATAGTACTCTAACTCGTCCGGATACACTTGCGTTAAAATCCGATACAACCAGTCTCACTCTTGACGACAGCACCAGGACTGCCACACTGGAAGACTCTTTGGGCATCAGGATATCTAAAGATGCACTGACCTCTGTTGTGTCAGCAGAAGCTACCGACTCGGCTGTGCTCAATATGAAAGAGAACCTGTTCTTTTTATATGGTGACGCTAAGGTGAACTATGAAGACCTTAAACTCGGGGCGGGCGAGATCACCTTCAACCAGTCTACCAACGTCATTACAGCCCAGCCATCCTTTGACACCTCGGGCGCAGTAATCACAAGGCCCACCTTTACCCAAGGGCAGGAAACAGTGACATATGACTCACTCCAGTACAATTTCAAGAGCAAAAGAGCGATTATCAGGAACGCCCGCTCGCAGTATGGCGAAGGCTTCGTCTTTAGCCAGCAGGTAAAAAGAAATCCGGATCAATCTATCTATGGATGGCGTAACGTGTACACCACCTGTTCCCTGGACACTCCACACTACGGCATCAGGGCTCAGCGCATAAAAGTGGTCCCCAACAAGGTCATTGCCTCCGCGTCCGCAAATGTCATGGTGGAGCAGGTGCCAACCCCAATCTTCCTTCCGTTTGGCCTTTTCCCTATTTCCCAGAGACAGCGATCGGGCTTTCAGATGCCCACCTATACGGTGGAGCAGGAGAGGGGCCTCGGCCTTACAAATGGGGGGTATTATTTCTATCTGAATGACTACCTGGACTTCCTGTTCATGGCAAACATTTATACTAAGGGCAGCTGGACTGCCAGCGGCATCAGCAGTTATTCCAACAGATATAGATATAATGGCGGGCTTTCTCTCAGCTACGCCTACAACAAAACCGGTGAAACTTACGAACCGCAGGCCTCGATTACCAAGGATTTTATGCTTAACTGGCGTCACCAGACTGATCCAAAGTCACGGCCCGGAGTTAGCTTCAATGCCTCGGTTACGGCAGGTACCTCTACTTTCTATTCCAACAACAGCTACAATGTCAACCAGATACTAAACAACCAATATACCTCCAACATCAGCTACTCAAAGAACTGGATCGGTAAGCCATATAGCCTCACGGTCGGTGCGCGCCACAATCAGAATACACAGACCCGTGTTGTTGACGTATACCTTCCGGAACTGAGCTTCTATGTCGCCCAATTCAGTCCATTCCAGAATAAGAACCGGGTCGGCACGCCCAGGTGGTACGAAAGGATCAGCGCCAGCTACAACTTCAACGCATTAAATCAGACTTCCTTCTACGACTCCAGCTTTAGCTTCAGGGACCTTTCGCTTGACGACTTTCGCAACGGTTTTAAGCACTCCATTCCCATCTCTGCCTCTTACAACGTACTCAGGTTCATCAATCTCTCCTTCGGATCTACCTATTCAGAATATTGGCTTACCGATAGAAACTACAGGTTCTATAACACTGCTGAGGGCAAAATAGACACCATACAAAACCGTGGCTTCTTTACTGCACGCGATTTCAACGCCACCATGCAGCTTACTACCAGGATATATGGCTTAAAGGTGTTCAAGCGGGGCAAGCTCATGGGTATCAGGCATGTGCTGACGCCGAATGTCGGCCTGAACTATACACCCGATTATGCCGCAGCCCCTTTCCGTTATTATTACCAGACCCGCCTCGACCCCAACGGGGATATTGTTTACCAGTCTCCTTTTAGCAATTCTGTGATGGGCATTCCCGGAATGAATCAGTATGGTGATTTTTCCAGCAGCATCAACTTTGGCCTGAACAATAATCTCCAGATTAAGACCCGCAGCCGCAAGGACACTGTTGGCACTGGTAGAAACATTACACTGATTGACGCCTTCAATATCACCTCTGCATACAATATAGCCGCGGATTCGTTCAACTGGAGCCCGCTGAACGTGAGCTTTCGTACGAACATCCTCGACAAGTTTAATGTAAGTGCCAACGCCCTCTTCGACCCCTATGATTTTGACTTCGAGACAGGGAGGAGATCTCTCCGAACCGTCTGGTCGGAAGGCAACGGTATTGCCCGCTTCAGGAATGCAAGCATGGCCCTGAGCGCCAGCTTCCGCAGCAAGCAACGGTCGAAGGATGATAACCCGGCAGTCAAAACAGACGAATACCAGCAGCTGATGCAATATGGAGGATACAATGGATATGTTGACTTTGATGTGCCCTGGAGTCTCAACGTGGCCTACTCTGTGAATGTTGATAAGCAGTATGCCAGTTT
>CAMPJV010000325.1 GCA_946886975.1 uncultured Taibaiella sp.
TTGGTAATAGACCCGATATTCTCAATTTACCTTTTGCTCCCGTCAGTGTTCTTACCAGGTCATCTTCATACACATGTTCAGGGGCACGCAGATGCTCTCCATCACTGCTTAGCAGGGTAAAGAAATATTCTTTTTCTCTTGCAGGTAGGGCAGCAGCCACTAACTCATATCTGCCATCGTTACCACCCTGCATTGCCAGCAGGTCCAGTTTGTTGGTCATTATCAGCGGCTTATCGGCCGCATAGCATATACCCTTGGCAGTTGCCAGACCAATCCTTAACCCTGTATAAGAGCCCGGTCCGCCTATTACCGCCACCGCATCCAGTTGACTGATTGTGATGCCTCCTGACTGTAAGGCGCTGTCTATCATCATATTGATGGTGGCGGCATGGTTGCGTGCGTCCGTGTTTTCTTCCAGGTACGCAACACTGCCATTTCTGGCCAGTGCCACTATCCCTTTTTCGGAAGACGTATCTATTAGTAATATATCAGGCATCTGCGGGCGCAAATGTACGCCTCCTATTTATTTACTTTGTCTCATGGAAAAGAAAATCATCCGCACGCAGCACGCACCTGCACCCATCGGCCCATACAATCAGGCAGTTCAGTTTGGCAACATGCTCTTCATCTCCGGGCAGATCGCCCTCGACCCTGCAGACGGCACTCTGTACCAGGGTGGTGATATAAAAGTGGAAACAGAAAAGGTGATGGAAAACCTGAAAGCCATTCTTCAAGAGGCCGGCATGAACTTCAGCAATGTTATCAAGTCCTCCATCTTTCTGATGGACATGGGTAAGTTCTCTGAAGTGAACGAAGTGTATGGTAGGTACTTTGATGAAGCCTCAGCCCCCGCGCGTGAGACGGTACAAGTGTCAGGTCTGCCGAAGGGAGTGCAGGTGGAGATAAGTATTATCGCGGGACTTCATTAGGGAACATGATCATAAAATCTAAGGGTCGGTTTCTTAGCATTTTTGTTCTAAGTGGGCTAATAATAGTTATGGGTGGAGTAGTTATTTTCCTCTTATACAGTTTGTTGACCGCCTCTGATAAGTCTGAAATATTCAAAAGCATGGCTATCGTAGTGTTCATGGCGCTGCTTCTTTCAATCATTATTTATGAGTTCTTATCAGACTGGAAGGCTATTAAAATAGATGTCACGTGCGAAGATGTCATAGTTTATTATCTGTTGAAGGGAAAAAAGGAAGTCTATGGGTTTAAGGATATTATCAGCTGTGAAGTAGAAGCGGTCAGTTCTTTCAAAGGGCCTGTTTATAAAAGTTTGTTTTTAAGGACTTCCGAGAAGAGAATTGAAATATCAGATATGTGGGTTACAAACTTAAAGGAGTTGGAGACGTTTTGCTTTAACCAGTTTCTTTCGGAAGAAGAACAAAGACAGCAGTTTAAAAGAAGTAAGGAAGTCGATAAGGAGCAGCGCCGATCACTTTTAGTTTTCATCGTAATTATTGCTGGAGTGCTTTCTTACAAGTTATATGTCGATGATGTTGGGGCTTTTGCTGTGTCTATACCATTCGGGGTAGTGCTACTTTGGCTCATCATTAAGTATTTCAGGATGATGGCAAGAGAAAAGAGTTTGTAATTTTTTATGGCTCACAGCGCATACTAATCACATCTGACGGCCTGGTTTTCGGGAATGGCTCGAATATGATCTGGAGCAACGCCACTCCATAGGGATACTTGTCTCATAACAGCGTCACGATTATTCTTCATGCGGTTTTTCAGGCAATCGCAAATAGCACTTTGCGCTACTGAAACCTTTGTTCTTTACAAATTCTTTAAACTCGCGCCGGTTCAAAGCAAAGTGAGTTGTAGTCGTGTCATCCGGTGACTCAGTAATTGCCTGAAGCTTTTTCAAGTCATCCTCAGGATGTATAATAGCGAGGGTGAGTATGCCGTTCTTAAGAGATATCTGCCTTACCTCCCACGTTGTATCATCGTAATAAGCATTTAAGAAGTAATGGCCGCGAAACTTCTTAAGAATATCGCCAGCGTTCATGTCGAACAATGTATCTGTCAATGTAGCTCGAACCAGAAGTGAATCACCATCAATTGCGACATCTGTATACCTGATGGGAGAAGTTTCAGAGGAATTAGTTCAGAAGCTTAGCGAGATACCAAAGCTGTCCCTATCCATTTTGATATACTCTTCTGCCTGCAGTATAACTTGGGTTGCGGTGACAACAATTAGCGCATCGCCACCAGGTTCAATGTAGTGAGCACGAAGACGGCTAGGAAAGGATGTGAGTGCTCTGCCGCCATTTGGTTGTGGAGAATCAAATGTCGCAGCAGGTCCGCATCCAAAAAGGCTGAGAACAGTCAAAAGGATGGCAAGTATCTTTAGATTGCTCACACGGTCTTTATAGTTAATGCTAACATTGAAGAAAGGTAACCCGCTGGGATTGATCCCCCGCACGGACCAAGCGTCCGCACCGAAGTGAGGTGTACGGATAATTTTTTAACAGATGAGTATAGCACAATGTCAGACAACAATGCCACCACGAGGCTTTGCCTTAAGTCTTAGTTTCCTTACCTCCTCCAAATGTAGTGAATAGGTCTACAGCAGGTATCCGTCAGTTGGAGCCTTCAATAAGCCTGTGTATTTTTAGTGGATCATGGGAAACAATGATATCCGCTGGCAGCAAAGGCTCCAAAATTTTAATAGAGCGCTGGGGCAGCTAAATAACGCCGTGTTGTTGTCGCAGCAGCGAAAGTTATCAGATCTGGAAGAACAGGGACTAATCCAGGCATTTGAATTTACTCACGAGCTCGCCTGGAATGTGATGCGTGATTATTTCAGGTATCAGGGAAACGACAATATACA
>CAMPJV010000326.1 GCA_946886975.1 uncultured Taibaiella sp.
GCTCTACTACCATGTGCTGCGGGATTGTGCACTGCAGTTCGCTGCCCTCTTTCACAATTGCGGAAGGCGCACCGTACGAAAGGCCAATAATCTTTGCACCCCCGGACTCCATGGCCTCCATCTGCCTGGCAATATTTGCTTCCATTTTCTCAGCTCCGCCCATTTGGCTTAAGATAGCAGGGTAGGAGAAGGTGACAAAGGCTTTATAGTCTTTCTGGATCAGCGCCTTGCCCATTTGTTCGGCCTGCGACTTTACAGTAGATGACTGAGCAAAGGAGCTAAAAGCAGTAAGGAGGAGCAATGCGGTTAATATCAAACGCATTCTATAGACTTTAGATAGCATAAGTGCAAGCCAAATTAAAGATTGTCATCCTAACAGACTGTTATTCTTTAGCAGAGGATAGCCAGGGCCTGAAATCAAAAGCCATTTGGTGTAAGGGAAACGTTAGTTCGCCGCGACTAATTATTTATTCTACCTCCTCAACAAAATTGATCCCGTGATGGTGCAGCTCCGTCATCACCGGCTTGTAGACAGACGGCATGCTAGGAATACATACTCCTTTTGGGGGAAGAATCTTTTTGTGCAATACCAGCCGCGCCAGCACACCCATCGGCAGGCCTACGGTCTTAGCCATGGCAGAGTATTCCCTGTCCTCACCTTTCAGCACCATGGTGCTGGTCATCTTTATTTTCCTTTCCCGGTGCACATACTCAACCTCGTGCTGCATGACCACCATATCCTTGTCATGCGGCTTCATCTCCCATTTCTTCTGCAGCAAGTCGAGTAGCGCATTGCCTGATGACGAGGGCTTTGCAGGAAGAGGATGCTCATCTAATACCCCCATCCACTCCAGCATCTCAACTACCTTATCATTCGGCTTCAGCTCCAACTTTTGTGCAATATGTTCTTTAAGGGAGACGCCGTTATTGTATTGGGTTTTACTCTTTATCCATTCAGAGTAACTTTTGCAGTCGTTTATCTGGTCCTGCTCACTTGTAAGTCCAAGCTGCACCAGCGCCTGCCATCCTTTACAAAAATCAGGATGCCTGAGCGTCGCCCTTAAGAAAGTTTTAATCTCAGGAACATCATATAGTTCGAGGTAACGCAGGGAGTCTCTGTTAGGGTAGTAGGCAAGTGATCCTACGCCATCTACCTTGATCTTTTTATTGCCGTCAAATATCTGCTCATATGGCACGTCAACGTGTTTCCCATTCAGCAGGTACTTAGCACCTCCCAAACCCGCCGTGATTATGTTCTTTGGGTTCCAGCTAAACTTATAATGCCAGGGGTTATCATCGCTCTCCGGCGCAACTAGACCTCCGCAGTATGATTTGAACGACGTAATGTATGCCGCTACTCTTTGTGTACTGTGAATGATCTGGTTAGCTGTCATGTGGTCTATACCCGGGTCCAGGCCCATTTCGCACATAAACATCAGCCCTGCCTCACGTACGGCAGTATCCATTTCCCTCATCTCATCCGACACGTAAGAAGACGTGATAAGATTCTTTTTAAACTGAAGGCAGTCTTTAGCCAGCAGAATGTGAAGATGCGGAGGCATCAGTGAAACAACGATATCGGCCTGAGCTACAAGCTGCTGCCGTTCAACCACATTGGTAATGTCAAGAACGGCACTTTGAGCATATGGACTCCCCTTAATCTTTTCTGCAATAGCTGCTTCACTACCATCCGCTACTATAACCTTCCATTTGTTCCTCGATGCGTGGGACAGGAGGTAATGTATGAGATAGGTCGAGGACTTTCCAGCACCTGCAACCAATATTGTTTGCATAATTTTGGCCAACACAAAATGTAAACGATGCCCCAAAAGTAAGGGTAATATGAATTTATTAGAAATAAATGAACTATTTAAATTTTTCGCATAGTTGTTAAGCATCATCTATTTATGGCGGTTATCTGGAAGCAAAAGGAAATATCGTTGGACCAGCTGAATGAGCAAAGCCGCAAAACGATGGCCGAGGTGCTGAAAATAAAGTTTACCGAAATCGGTGAAAGCCACATTAAAGCAACCATGCCGGTGGGTGCTACTGTGCACCAGCCTTACGGACTTCTTCATGGCGGAGCGTCCGCAGCTTTAGCAGAAACTGTGGGGAGCGTGGCCTCATGGCTCTGTATTGAACCGGAAAAACAGATCTGCGTGGGCATGGAGATCAACTGTAACCACGTAAGGGGTAAAAGGGATGGTATCGTTACCGCCACAGCCGAGCCGCTTCACCTGGGGGCCACCTCACATGTCTGGGACATCAGGATCAGGGACGAGCACGAAAAACTGATATGTGTCAGCAGGCTGACAGTGGCAGTCCTGAAAAAGCGGTAGCTCCGAGGTCATCTGAAACGCAGCTAATCACAACAGTAACTAGTCAATTCGACATTTCTTGTCTCCCCCGTACAAGAAAAATTTGGTCATTTGAAATACTATACATAGGTTTACGATGTATTTAGAATCTATGCAAGCAGAAGCCAACAACTACAAGGAGCTATTGAAAGGTACCATAGGGCCCATCTTGCTCAGACTACTCGATGAACATGGTAAGATGTACGGGTATGAAATAACCGCCAAAGTAAAGGAACTCACCGAGGGAAAGATCCAAATGAAGGAGGGCTCACTGTATCCGGCCTTGCACAAAATGGAGGCTGATGGGTTTATCGTTTCGGAAGAGGTATTTATCGGCAAGAGGGTGCGCCGTTACTACCAACTCACGACTCCGGGCAAGAAGGAAGCAAAAGCTTCCGTGGACGAGCTCGTCGACTTCCTCAAAACCATATACGGACTCATTACTGTTGAAC
>CAMPJV010000327.1 GCA_946886975.1 uncultured Taibaiella sp.
CACCAGCAGATCCGTGATGTGCGACGACAGATCAAAGATTACAGCAAAGCTTTTATTGAAAACAATCTGCCCTAACCATCCGAATGAGTGCGAATAATTGTGCGCCGGCGCGTGAGCGCGGGAAGCTGAGCTTTCTTGACCGATATCTTACTCTGTGGATATTCCTGGCTATGGGGCTGGGTGTGGCAATAGGCTATTTCATACCATCCTCTTCCGGCTTCATTAATTCCTTCTCCAGTGGCACTACAAATATTCCACTGGCTGTAGGTTTGATACTGATGATGTATCCTCCTTTGGCTAAAGTGAAGTATGAAAAGATGGGTGAGGTATTTAGAAATACCAGGATTCTCGGAGCGTCACTTTTCTTAAACTGGATTATAGGTCCGATTCTGATGTTTGTCCTGGCTGTGGTCTTCCTGCAGGGATATCCTGAGTACATGGTTGGGCTGATACTGATTGGCCTCGCAAGATGTATAGCTATGGTGATCGTATGGAACGAACTTGCGGAAGGGAACAGGGAATATGCCGCGGGCCTTGTAGCACTCAACAGTATATTCCAGGTGCTTCTTTATAGCGTCTATGCTTACTTGTTCATAACTGTACTCCCTCCTTTGATTGGTATGGATGGCCTTGAAGTAAATGTTACTATGGCGCAAATTGCAGAAAGCGTGGCTATTTACCTTGGACTGCCATTTCTGGCTGGGTTCCTGACAAGGTTCATTCTGCTGCGTATGAAAGGGGAGGAATGGTACCAGGCAAAGTTTGTTCCTGCGATTTCTCCCATTACACTTGTTGCGCTGCTTTTTACCATCATTGTGATGTTCAGTCTGAAAGGTGAGCTAATTGTCCAGATCCCTTTTGACGTGATCAGGATAGCCATTCCTTTAGTGATCTACTTTGCCATCATGTTCCTGGTAGGCTTTTTTATGGGCAAGGCTATGGGCGCAGACTACTCACAGAATGCCTCAATAGCTTTTACTGCGGCGGGCAACAACTTTGAGCTGGCCATTGCAGTCGCGATTGGTGTGTTTGGCATCAATTCAGGTCAGGCATTTGCGGGTGTAATAGGTCCGTTAGTAGAAGTGCCGGCTTTGATATTTCTGGTTAAAGTGGCTTTCTGGCTTCGAAATAGGTACTATTCATCCAACACGATCTGACATTGGATTCGCATGTTTGGTTCCTCTGCTATTACAGGTCCTTTTCGCCAGCTTATTGAATGTTGTCATAATTCCTAAGTTGCTGTCAGAAAGGGCGGTACTACCACCACAGCCATGAATAGGTGACAACCTGCATCAGGTACAAAGGAATGTTAAGAAGCTCTATAGGTGACTGTTGTCACCCGGGAGGAACCGAAATTCCAGTTCATTTGTACAAAATTAAAACTGTTATGGAAATCAGGCAATTTGAAGATAAGGGCTTATCGCATTTTTCATATGCCATTCTCAGCAATTCTGCCTCGGAAATGGTTGTCATTGATCCTTCAAGGGACATAACACCATATCTGGAGTTTGCACAAAAAACAAGTTCAAAAATCATTGCCATAATTGAGACGCATCCACACGCCGATTTCGTAAGTGGTCATCTTGAGCTTCACAACGCTACTGGTGCGACCATTTACGCTTCAAAACTTCAGAAGGTTTCCTATCCTCACCAGGCTTTCGACGAAGCGGACGTGCTCGAGTTTGGGAAGGTAAAGCTGAAGGCTCTGAATACCCCGGGACACTCGCCTGACAGTATTAGCATAGTGCTGGAGCACGAAGGAAAAGACAAGGCTGTTTTTACAGGAGATACTTTATTCATTGGAGATTGTGGCAGACCGGATCTGCGTGAGGGAACCGGAGATGTGACAGCTACCCGTGACGAACTGGCGAAAGCTATGTATTATTCGCTAAGAGAGAAGCTGGCGACCCTCAGCGATGAGGTCGTTGTGTATCCGGCCCACGGAGCAGGTAGCCTATGTGGAAAAGCCTTAAGTAGCGCTACAGAAAGTACGATCGGCGAAGAAAAAGCAACGAATTGGTCGATGCAGGAAATGAGCGAGTCGGAGTTTGTAACGGCCCTGCTTGCTGACCAGCCGTTCGTACCTAAATATTTCACTTATGATGTTTCAGTCAACAGGAAGGGGGCGCCAGAACTTGTCAGGGCATTATCTGCTATAACAATAGAGCCACAGGCCGGCGAGCTGATGGAAGAGGTTCTGGTTATTGATACCCGACCAGAAGAAGAGTACAAAAGAGGGCATATCGCAGGGTCTATAAATCTACAGGATGGTGGGAAGTTTGAGACCTGGCTCGGTAGCATTGTAATGCCCGGGGAGGCTTTCTACCTGATAGGCACAAGCGTGCAAGTGCTGAATGAGATAGTTCGAAAAACTGCAAAGATCGGGTATGAGGGCTTTATTCAGGGAGCATTTGTAGTAAGTAGCGGACCAGAAAAGCAGCCTGGGTTAGACCAGGCAAACTTTGAGATGAATCCTGAATTCTTCACTATTGTAGATGTAAGGAGCGCCTCAGAAGCAAGGCAACAACCGGTGTTTCAGAATGCAATGAACATTCCGCTCCCGGAGTTGAGAGAAAGGGTAGGCGAGATACCGCTCGGGAAGCCTGTAGTAGTGCATTGTGCACCAGGCTACAGAATTGCCGCAGGGTCAAGAATTATTTCACGCGCGGTAGGGGATAGCGCGAAGGTCTTCGACCTTGGTGAGGCA
>CAMPJV010000328.1 GCA_946886975.1 uncultured Taibaiella sp.
CTCCTGTCAACGACACCCCTCTGATAGACTCAATCTACCTGCTTATAAGCTTTAAGCCTATGGTTTTAACAGTTTTGTAATATAAGGCACAATAATTTTGAAGAGAACAATCATAATATACTGCTATGAAATCCAGACTAATTCCCGTTGTCCTGACAGCTGCACTGACATCTGTGTTGACAGTGTTTATAGCAGCGAAATACCAGGACCATCTCCCTTTCGTGCCGCAGGAGCAGAGACTTCCTGTAAATTACGCTTCATTTAGCACCGCCGACAGGATAAGGTCGGCCCCCCCTGCAGATTTTGAAAATGCAGCGGCGGCGTCTGTTCAGGCTGTTGTGCATATCAAGACTCAAACTGCCGGCCGTACGATTACTGCAAGCAATCCTTATTTCAATGACGACTACTTTGGCAACTTATTTGGCCAGCGGCAATATTATATACCTCCGCAAATGGGTTCTGGCTCAGGTGTAGTTATCTCTCCTGACGGATATATCGTAACGAACTACCATGTGGTGTCTAATGCTGCGCAGGTAACCGTTACTTTTAATGACCGGCTTACGACTCAGGCAGAGGTGGTAAGCAAAGATGCCTCTACTGATATTGCAGTGCTCAAAGTGAAGGAGTCGAACCTCCCGTACATGGAGTTTGGGAATTCTGACGATGTAAAGCTCGGGCAGTGGGTCCTCGCTGTCGGTTATCCTTTGACACTTGACGCGACTGTAACAGCTGGTATCGTGAGCGCCAAAAGCCGTGCTATCGGGATAAATAAAACGCAGTCTGCCACAGCTATAGAGTCGTTTATCCAGACCGACGCGGCCGTGAATCCGGGGAATAGCGGAGGTGCATTGGTAAATACCGAGGGTCAGCTTATAGGTATTAATTCTGCTATCGCGTCCCCTACAGGCTCCTACGCAGGCTACTCTTATGCTATCCCTGCTAACATTGTCAAGAAAGTAGTGGGTGACCTGCGGAAGTATGGATCTGTACAAAGGGCCTATTTGGGCATAGAGTACGCTAACCGCGCCGCATTAAGTCCCAAACAGATTACGGAACTAGGCATTGACCGTGCTGACGGCGTATATGTCTGGAATGTGCCCGAAAGCGGCGGAGCTTACAGCGCCGGTATAAAGAAAGGCGACTTCATTACGCAGATAAATGGAGCGCCGGTTCATACCGAGCCTCAATTACAGGAGCAAATAGCACGCTATCAGCCCGGAGATCACATCACGGTGACCTATGTTAGGAGTGGCAAACCTTACACCACTACTGTTGAACTTAAGAATATTAATGGCACCACGGCAATTGTAAAGAACTCTTCCGGCGCATTGCTTTTAGGCGCAAACCTGAGGCCGCTCACCGCTGAGGAAAAAAAGAAGTATGGGCTCAGTTCCGGCCTGTTAGTTACGGACATAAACAAAGGCCTTCTGTCTCAGCAAACCAATATGCGAAAAGGATTCGTAATAGTTAGTGTAAATGATCAGGCAGTCACTTCTTCTGAGGACATTCAAAAAGCACTCGCAAGCGGTAAGTCTGCCCAGATTGGTGGACTCTATCCCGGCACCAGGGGCATGTACTATTACGGAATACGCCTCGACGGAGTGCAAGGTGAACAATAAAGGAAATAGCAAGTATAATAACGAAAGGCCGGCTTAAGCCGGCCTTCCATTTTCCTATGAGTTCTCTGAATCGTTATCCTTCCTAAACTCCTTCACTCCTCAATATCTCAGACGAGTGTACGACTACATTTTCCAACCAATAGTAAGAGCGATCGTATTAAGCCTGTTCTCTATTCTGGCCGTAGGTGTTATTACAGGAGCTGGCAAAGTATAGGGTATTTCTTGCTCATCATATCTTGTATGCATGAAGCCGAGGTCTGTAAAGAACGCATCAGAGCGGAAGCCAACGCCCAGGGAAAAGTTCTTCCTGCTGGTGTTTGAGATGCTCGCCTTGAAAGGACTACCGTAGTAACCAAATCCTCCCCGCAAGAAGAAGTTGTCCATACGACCTTCTATACCTAACCGGAAATTAGACGCCCCTTTGTAGGCATTCCTGATGACCCTGTTCTCTGCTGCCTGATCGGCCGAGTAAAGACTCTCAAAATCATATTTAATCGTGCCGTAGTCCACGTATTCATAATCTGCGGAAACGAATCCATATTGTCCCATCATGGCGGTACCACTAAGTATCGCCCTCCACGGGGTGATCAGCTGGTAGTTAAACCTGTTCTCTGGCGCGGCAACAGATGTCACCGGTGACATGTTGGAGGGAGGATTGCTGAGCGTCGTTTTAAAGGTCTCAGTATTCGCGGTCAGGTCGTTGTTATATATGTCCGAAAGCCAATACTTGGTAGGTGTATGGACCGCCACACCGAACCTGACCATATCATTTGGCTTAAAGATCAAACCAAGCTTGAAGTTCACACCCATACCAGATGTAGCCAGGTGCTCATGATAGCTAAAGCTCCTAAAGTAGTTGTTTGGATCATCTGTAGCATCCGTCTCTTCAAAAAAGCTCTCCCTGGTATACCGCACAGTCGGTAGTCCCAGCGTAGCGCCGATCATGAGCTTTTCTTCATAGTTACCTCCAAGCGAAAAGACCAGCTCGTTGATGCCACCACGCTGGGTAACGGTGCGGAATTGGTTGAGGCCCGTATTCCAATTGGCAAGGGTGTAGA
>CAMPJV010000329.1 GCA_946886975.1 uncultured Taibaiella sp.
ATTTTACAGATTAATTTTACAGAGGTTAATTAATTAAAAACTTAAGTATTCTTAGTGTGTATATACACACGAGTATACGAGATTGCAAACATACGAAGGCGGTAAATATGAAACAAAGTAATACAGTGATTTTCTGTTAAGTCACAGTTAAAAAAGACAAGTAAATTTCGCAATATGCTCTTTACCATCCTGACATTCTACGGCTTATGCGTATAAACTTGTTTTAAATAGAATGGCTCAGCATTCGCCACATTGACAAAGCTGTGACAATCATAATCCTCCCCAGCCTTCAAACACCAGTAATCCAGATCAATAGTCTCATGCTCAACGTATTCTACTCCTTCCTGATCAGTGATATATTGCCCTCCATCTCCTCTAAGGCCCGCCAGCAGCGTCCTCCCGCCGGCATTAGCCAATAGGTGCTGAAGTTCATCAGCTAATATATGGGTAGGTTCCTTTATGGCTTCCCCTGCGGCATTATACTGTGCAAAGAAATACTCCTGCTGTCTCGCCGGTAACAACGCAGCAAAACTGATGTAACCCTTATTCTTCTTACCTGATAGCTGCTGCAGTGCAAGCAGCATCAGCTTGTTGTGCAGGATGAGAGGCTTTTCTAACACATAGCACAGTGCTTTTGCAGTAGCTAAACCTATCCTTAAACCTGTATAGGAACCCGGCCCGCCAACCACCGCCAGCGCGTCTATTTGCTTCAGCTCCGCGCCGGCTTGTTTTGCCACCTTGTCTATCATTATATTAATAGACGAGGCGTGATCCCTTGCCGTGGTGGTTTCTTCTTTCGCGATCAATACACCGTCTTTTGCCAGCGCCGCCAACCCCTTCTCTGCCGATGTATCAATATGTAAGATATAGGCCATGAACGGGCGCAAATGTACGCTCCTGTTTATTTACTTTGTGATATGGAAAAGAAAATCATCCGCACGGAACATGCCCCTGCTCCTATAGGCCCCTACAACCAGGCAGTGCAGTTTGGCAATATGCTCTTCATCTCCGGCCAGATAGCCCTCGACCCGAAAGACGGTACTCTCTACCAAGGCGATATAAAGACAGAAACAGAAAAAGTGATGGAGAACCTGAAGTCAATTCTCCATGCAGCAGGCATGAACTTCACCCATGTCATCAAGTCCTCCATCTTCCTCATGGACATGGGCAAGTTCTCAGAAGTAAATGAAGTCTACGGCCGCTACTTTGATGAGCAGAGCGCTCCCGCCCGTGAAACCGTGCAGGTGTCTGGCCTACCCAAGGGTGTCCAGGTGGAGATAAGCATGATAGCAGGAATTCAATAGACGGTTGCAGGCTTGGGTCAGGCTATGTACTTTCGATGATTATGAGAAATAGTGACATTCGCTGGGTGCAAAGACTCCAGAACTTCAGGAAGGCACTTGCTCAGCTAAACAATGCCGTTGCGCTATCCCAACAACGGGAGCTGTCGGACCTGGAGGAGCAGGGTTTGATACAGGCTTTTCAATTTACGCACGAGCTTGCCTGGAACGTGATGAGGGATTACTTCCTGTACCAGGGAAATGACAGCATACACGGTTCCCGGGACGCAACCAGGGAGGCTTTTCATAAAGGGCTGATCCGGGACGGTGATGGGTGGATGGAGATGATAAAGAGCAGGAACCAGACATCTCATACCTACAATGAGGAGACGGCTAAGGAGATTGTAGATAAAATAACAAGTGTGTACGTCCTGTTATTTAACGAGTTCCGGACTGGCATGGAAAGCCTGAACCCAGATGTGGACCAAACTGACCTCGACCCAAAAGGGTTATGATATACGGACTAAAACCAGAAACGATCGATGCAATAAATGCCGTTTTCCGCAAGCATACTGCTGTGGAGGAGGTAATCCTTTATGGTTCCAGGGGCCAAGGGCAACTTCAAGCGGGGTTCTGACATAGACCTTACCCTAAAGGGACCGTCTGTAACCTTAGACGATCAGCTGAAGATAGAAACCGAACTAGATGATCTCCTGCTTCCCTACAAGATAGACCTCTCCGTCCACAGTAACATAAGCAGCGCTGACCTTCTTGCTCATATTAAACGTGTAGGTAAAATATTTTACACTAAGACTCATGGAGCATAGGTCAGGATTGCAATCACACTAGAAGGAAAAGGAGAGCGATTAATACATCTGCTGCGAGTAGAAATCAGGAGAGACCTGAGTTACAAACTTAAGCCAGAAGGAAAGGACTTAAGAGTCTCAGCAGCCATATCCTAAGCTACCTTCTTATTAGAACCCGTCGCTTCTTTTTTCTTGACCTCACGAATAATGCCGGTACCTACAATCTTGTTCCCTTCCAGAATAGAGAAGGTGTCACCTTCCTTAAGAGACTGACGGATGTGACTTGATGGCATCATACGGATACGTACTTCGGCAAAATCTCCGGGAGAGAGTTCTTCTTTTTTCAGTAATTCTATTTCCCCGGAAAACTGCATAATAGTGTTGAAGGCAAAAGACGGCTTGTAACCTGTGTATACAGGCTTCTGCCTGCCGCCTTTTTCAGTGGGAAGGAGCGTCAGCAATGCTACTATACTATATGTTATTCCAGTGTGCTTCACTCCTTTCAAATTTAAAGCATTTATTGAAGGTCTTCAAACATTGTT
>CAMPJV010000330.1 GCA_946886975.1 uncultured Taibaiella sp.
TATTTTTGGTTGATTATTTATTGAGTGAGCTGAGGTAGCTAAGTATTTTGGGCATTGTCTGCCCTGTCCATGCGCTCCTCGTAGCCACAATGCCCCGATGACCTACGCGTGTTATCTTATGGCGGTTCACGGAATGGTACGCTCCACTTATTCTTTCCACCCAGCTAGCAGGATAGGCTTCATTCTCTGAGCTATAAAAGAAGAGTACGGGCGTCTTAAACTGTTTGATGCCGCTTGAGAAGTCTGGTTCGTAGCTTTTGCCGATCTCAAAGAAGGCGGTACTTACCACTGCCCCTGCGCGCCAGAAAACTGAGGTCTCAGCCGTGTTGTCACCAGTCAGGTCGTTCTTCGCGGCTATCATACCGTGCTTATAGTCAAGGATCTCATGCTGGTCCTCCTTGCCGGATATGAACTGATCGAGAAAAGTGACATCATTAAAGAGCTCTCTCCACAGGGCAAACGAGCTGGACTCCTTCACGTATTCCTTTATGTCATCCCATTTGAGGCCGCCGGGCTCTGATACGATGAGGCCCTGAACTGCTGCAGGGTTCTTACCTACATATCCCGTTGCCAGCATTGCTCCCCATGAATGGCCGAGCAGGAACACCTTCTGCTTTGGACTGGTACGGTAGTGTGCTATCACGCCGCTCAGGTCATCATAGAACAGGTCGATAGCCCCTATGCCTTTATCGGTATAGAACTTTGAGGGGAACCTCTGGGACAACCCTGAGCCTCTCTGGTCATAGAACACCACACGGTAGCCGTGGTCCGCGAGGTCTTTGTAGTTCAGGATGTAGCGATAGTCGTTGCCGGGACCACCATGCAGGCAGACGATCATTGAGCTGTCCCGGTGGCCAAAAGCCTCAGAGTGAAGGACGGCTCCGTTTACTGTTATGGATGAGATGGTGCGGTCATGATCTGCTGTCCTGGGGACAAGGTTGCCGGGTCCATCCATCATTTTCTCCTTTTCGCAGGAGGCGAGCATTAAGGCTGCTGAAGCCAGTACAAGAAGTTTCTTTGCCGAATTCATATACATTGGTTGTTTAAAAAGTGAAGTGCAAAGGTGGGCTGGCGAATGCGCCCGGGCGCTTCATCGTGAGGGATGAAACCCTTTCTATGTCCGCGGTAAGAGACTGTATATCAACAGGTGATGAGGGATGATACCTTGAGTGTGAAGAGTGATACCCATCAGATTTGCTCCGCCGGCTGCTGCTTCAGGTATTCGCTGGGAGTAAGGCCGGTATATTTCTTAAAGTTCCGGTTGAAGGAGGCTTTGGAGTTAAAGCCACAATCGTAGGCTATGGAAAGAAGTGTGTATTGCTGAGTCTGTGGCTCTTCGGTGAGCTTAATAAATTCTTCTACCCTGCGCTCGTTGATCAGGTCATAAAAGCTCTTTTGCTCCAGGGAATTGATGACTTGCGATAAATAATTAGGATGTACTTCCAGGCACTTTGCCAGTTCGTTCAGCGTAAGGTCGGGGTTGGTAAAGGGCTTTTCCTTATCCATATATTGCAAAAGCCGCTCGTGTATTAGGGAAGCATCTGCATCGCTCAGGGATGACTTCTGGTATTTGGCGCCATTGGGACTGTCTTCCTCTGCAGAAACATCCGCCAGAGCTGCAACGGGGAGACCGTCACTCACAAATCCCCGTACCTCCGCATGCTCATCAGGCGCATCAGACCCTAAGACCGGCGGGGTGTGCTGGCTGAAAATCTGCACCTGCTTGATGCCGAAGTAGCCAAGCCAGATGACGAAGAGCGCCACAGCACCGAAGATGAGATTGTCCCAGCGAACAAAAAGCACTGTGGTCCAGATCACCGCCATCCAGACGATCATGTAGAGCAGCCAGTTGAAGTTGATCTTTTCGGTATTGGAGAACTGCTGCACCATACTTCTCCTATACTTCAGCAGCGTGACTAGGGAAACGACTATGTAGGCGACTCCGGAAACGGCCAGAGAGATCCTGTGGATGAATATCTCGGTCTCAAAACCAGCACCCTTTTGGTGGAACACCGCAACCTTCTCCTCATAAGACATTGGCCAGAACCTCGCGAAGAGCATCCAGGTGAGCCCTACAGGCAGAAAGTGAAGGAGCTGCCTTGCCTGAAACTTGGTGGAGGAGGTCTGTAGGCTGGTATACAAGTAAAGGAAGGGGCCCTGCGCAAGAGGAAGGGCGATGCCGATCACGGCGAGATGTAAAGCATGTATGGCTAAAATGTTGAATGTTAAATTACATAACTGTTGCGGCAAGTGGAAGTGCCGCTTTGAGGCTGCCCTGGTGTTTGCCTGACGGAGGGGGTGAAAAACTCAGGAGATTCAGTGAAGAGCAAATCCATGAACCCTCGGAGCAGCGAATGAGTTCTTTCCAATCTGTACGGCGCTCCCTGGCAGAGCTTGTACAGATTCAGTGCAGAGCCTATGCAGAGCCGATGATATTGCAGGTAGGTTGCTGTTTATTGCCATATAAAAGGTGGAGGCGCTTGTTGTTTGACAAGTGGCCGGGTATTTCAAATTAGGAAAAAGGGACAAGCACGTGCAATATCTATGCTTTATACTGGCCTGAAAGTAGCTCTAAAGG
>CAMPJV010000331.1 GCA_946886975.1 uncultured Taibaiella sp.
GGGGTATTGTAATCACCTTACCCTGCCTGTCCATCAAAATAATCCTATCCGGCGTTAGCTGGAATGCAGCAACATAAATGAACCTGCGAATATCGCCTTCCTTAGCAACGATGCTAAACCGGAATCTCTCTGCCGTAGCATTCTTACTGGAGTAGTAGACTATAAGTCCAGTAGGTAAGCGATCCTGAATACAACCTCCTATAATCCAGAAAAAGTCCCGCTCATCCTTGTGCAATCGCGTTATCGGCGCTGGTATATTTCGCCCCAGACCTCACCTTTTTGCACCCGATAAATCCTCACGAACCGGCTATCTTTTCTCAGGTCATCATACCTGGTGTCGGGCTCAATATTGTCAAAAATCACGACCTCAGTCCTGTCGGTTATTTCCCATGTCACGTCTTTAAAAGGGTTATTCTCTTGCAAGAAACCCGAATAGGGATCCAGCAAATGGATCCTTTCCAAATAGCCATGACTTGCTATTGACTTCTCTCGAAAGTTATTCCGCTCCAGATATAAAGCCAGCTTTTCATGTACGTACAGGCCATCATAGGCACCAATGCTTGTATCACCTGAATTCCTGTCTTTGGCGAAGGCCCAGATGTTTATTGCAAGAACAATCATCAATACCGGCACGAAGGCCCATTTGCTCAGATTTGACGCATAGTGGCTGATGAACACACTGCCGATAAACAGCACGGGGACGATCGCAAGCAGCAGATACCTGTCTATGAAAAACAGGTTGATAGATGTAAACACAGCGAAACTCACAACAAGGAAGGCAAGCAGTATGATAAACTTTCGCTGAATGTCAGAGAAGCCGGCAATGCTGCACATGTAATAAACGACGATAAGAAATGAAGCAGAAACCAACACCGGTAGCGCTTTGCCATGAATCTGATCATGGTATTGATCGCTGACAAACAAGAAAATAAAAAGGCCGGCCAGAAGAGATAAGGCAAAACTCAGTTTCTTCTGCCGGATTGCATTGACTACCGACAGAGCAAGTAGTAGTACAAACAAATACTTTCTATTGTCGTTCCGGAAGAACAGTTTGAAGCTCTCCCTAAGCTTGCTGTAGAAGCTATGGTAGTCATGTTCAAGCCCATTTGAATATAGCGGGAGAACATACCAGCCGCTAACCTGCTTTTGAACAATGAAAAAGGCAGCCACCAGCAAAACCGGAACTCCCAGCGACACAAACCGGAAGATTTGCTGCCTTACAGGGAGTTCCTTTCTAAATAAGCCGATGATGGCGTCTATACCCAAAATGGCGCCCACAACCATCCCGCTTTCCTTTGTGTAGAAGAGCATGAAAAGTGAAAGGGCCGTAAGCACATATCTGCGGGTGACGTAAAAGAACACACTTATGAAGCCCAAAAACGCAGTAAGTATCTCAAGAAGCACGAAAGACGACTGAACAAAAAATATTTCCTGAGAGGCTATAAGTACCAGAGCAATAATGGCAACCCTGATGTTGAAAAGACGATACCCTGCTTCGAATATCGCCACCAGGAACAAAACAGATATAAACAAAGGGTACGCATGCATGGCAACGTGCGAGGTCCCAAACACGTTCATCCATATGGCACCAAGAAAATGAAACATCAAAGGGTGGCCCCTCGCCAGTTCTCCACTAATTGACCCTGGCAGAAGGCTCGGTCCATGCAGATACATCTGCATAACTCCAGATGCGTAAGGCCAGCTCTCATCCCAGTAAAAGGAATGGAACAAATGAGAGTATTTTAAACAAATAAAGACAATAAGCACAAGTATCAATACCCATCTCTTCCTTAACGCTTCGGCCATTGCATGCTTCAATTTGACGGCAAAATAACGAACTGAACATTAAATCCCGGCGTCCTAAGGAAAGCAGAAGGTTCAACCTCCAAAGTTGAATGGTAAAAGAAAATGTGTGGTGACACCTACTCTATGTCTCCGAAACGATTAGTCGCCCGGTAACTGGCATCTCTGCTGGCAAAGATTTACTGTCTATCATCATATGATGCGTACCACAGTCACTGTCATAGGAAGCGGCGACGCTTTTTCGGCCGGAGGCAGGGGACACACCTGCTTCCTGGTGCTCTCGCCTACCCTGAGCTTCACTATAGATTTTGGAGCGACTGCATTGGCGGGACTCAAAAAACACGGATATTCCTCCGATGATCTCGATGCTATAATTCTTACTCATTTTCATGGAGATCATTTCGGAGGCATGCCCTTTCTGTTGCTGGACGCTGCTAGGCTCAACAGGAGTAAACCACTTACTATCATCAGTCCACCGGGTGGCAAAGGGAGGATCAGGGAGTTGTTTGACCTACTTTATCCCGGCTCGGGTGAAGCGTTGGATCGCCTCGACCTGAGGTACCTGGAATTCAATGGTCATGCCAAATTACGCCTCCACGGATTTGAACTTGAGTCGTTCCCTGTTGTTCATTCTCCGAAAACACTTCCCCATGGTGTGAGGATACGAATGGATGACCTTACTATTGCTTATACAGGCGATACAGAATGGACGGACTACATCAGGGACATCGTCGCATCGGCAGACCTTGCCAT
>CAMPJV010000332.1 GCA_946886975.1 uncultured Taibaiella sp.
CCTGCTATACCGCACATATTTATTTCTTAAACCTACCTGTATGACAAGCCTCTTCAGTATGTCTGAACACTATTTCAAGATGGCTCTCCTTCGCCCAATTGTAGAACTCCTCCGCATGGTACCTCCTGGCGTTGCTTGGGGAGTACCAGTCAAAATTCGTCGAGACATTAAGCTGCCAGTTCCAGTCTTCCTTATAAAAACATTTGATGAAATTCCAGTAGAAAAATCGCTGCAGGTCATATTCTCCTCCTTTAATACCCATTAGAGGAATATCCGGAACTTCGATCTTTATGTTGAGGTCGGAGAGTGTCTTTCCCAGTTGCACCAGTTGCTCACTCATTTCCCAAAGCTCACTGGTAGGTACCTTATGCGTATGCTGTCTGAAGTAATCATCCAATAGCTCACGTGGCAATGCTTTCTTGGCGTACACATAGCATGCGAACTCACCTCCCGGCTTTAAGAGGCCGCTAAGGTGTGCAAAGGTGTTCTGTGGTTCTTCCGTATGCATTATCACCTGGTCGCAGGATATATAGTCTACTGATTCAGGTTGGATCCCTGTGTCAGCTATATCTCCGCGGATAAAAAAAAGATTCTTAAGACCCTTATACTTCTCTGATGCAATGTCAACCGCTGAAGAATAGTCTATACCTATTACCGTTGATTCTGGCGATAGTCTTGCCATCCAGGCCGCTTTATACCCGAGACCACAACCAGCGTCTATGATCACTTTCTTATTCTTAAGGAAAGCCTCAAACGCTTCATTCGATTCAAAGCCATAAAGCTGCAGATACCACTTCAGTTGAAAATCTTCCAGATCATCAGTTTCACCCTCATTGGTTGCCACTTTCTCCCACTTCTCGGAAAAGACCTCGTTGGTTTGCTGCTGATTGACTTCTTCGCTTCGCTCTGAAAAAGAAATCAGGTTGGAAGAGATGTGTATGTCGCGCGCAAATAGTTGCTCTATCATTTTATATCTTTCAAGGCATCAATTACATAGTCGTAATCCTCCTTGTCCATCTTGTTATGTAGCGGAATGGACATGGAATATTGATCAGCTGCGTATGCATTCGGGAAATCTCCTGGCTGAATGTTATAGTGTCGAGCGTATTCGCCCAGCATGTGCACCGCGTGAGTGCCTGGCCTCGTACTTATTCCCCTCTCCTGCAGCACTTCCATGATCTCATTTCGCTTCAGGGGGGATATTTGCTCATCTACAAAGGTGACGTAACTCTGCCATCCGTGTTTATATCCTTCGGGAACTACCGGGGTTTTTAACCATTTCACATCCATAAGATGCTCACGGTAGTAGTCAGCCCATTTACTGCGTTCGTCTATAAACTTGTCAAGTTTTGTTAATTGTACTGCTCCCAGAGCACCCTGCAGATCGGTCATCCTATAGTTATATCCTACGATATCAAATGCCGGAAGGATAAAAGGCTTTGGTCCATGATGCCTTTGTTCTTCAGAAATGGAGGCACCATGATTTCTAAGTTTATCCAGATGCACCGCGAGCGCATCATCATTTGTGGTAAGCATGCCGCCTTCTCCTGTCGTAATGCTTTTCCTCGGATGGAATGAAAAGCAACCAATATGGCCGAGCGCACCCGCAGGTATGCCGTTAAGTGCGGCTCCCGCCGCGCATGCTCCATCCTCTACAATAAACAAGTTAGGAAAATGCTTCCGGATATACTCTACATCGGCACAAAGCCCAAAAAGATGTACAGCAATAACAGCTTTCGTCTTCCCGGTGATTAGTTTGCTGAGGCTATGTACGTCAATATTATACGTGTCCAGGCTGATATCGACAAAAACCGGAGTAGCGCCACAATACCGTACCGCATTGGCGGTCGATACCCAGGTAAACGCCGGCACCAATACCTCATCTCCGGGTTGAATGCCAGCGGCGATCAATGCCAGGTGCAGCGCGGTAGTACAGTTAGAGACTGCCAGCGCATGCTTCACCTGGTGTCTTTTTGCAAAGCCCGTTTCAAACTCTTTAACCCTTGGCCCCTGGGTTATCCAGCCTGTCTCGATCGGCCCTTTTAGCGCCATCCATTCCTCATCTCCCATAGATGGAATAGAAATTGGAATATTCCTTTTTGTCATTATTATGATGCTGTATTAAAAACTTGATTTTTTTGAACTTCTCTCCAGTCAATGAGCTTTTGCAACCCCTCTTCCAGGTTGAACTTGTATCTGAACCCTATCTCACTCTCAGCTTTTTCAGTAGACCCGATCCGGTTCTGGACCAACGCCCTTGCATCATCTGCGCTATAAGGCTTGTATATAACTTCCAGGTCGGATCCTGTCAGCTTCAGAATAGTGTCACAGAGCTCTTTAATTGACGTCTGCACACCCGTGCCTACATTATAGAAGCCAATTTGCGTATCGCTTTTTAACGCAGCAACATTACTTCGTGCGACGTCCTCCACATAAATAAAATCATACGCCTGGCTACCATCCCCGTTGATAACGGGGGCGGTATTATCATCTATTTTATTGAGCATTATGGGAACC